>NZ_JBEXUS010000055.1:0-51366 GCF_040614455.1 Nocardia sp. NPDC005978 | reverse complement strand
GCCGCGGGCACCGCGACCAGCGCGACGGCCGCACTGGCCCCGATGGTCGGGCCGAAGAACCAGCCGAAGGGTGCGAACGGGGTGCCGGCCAGCGCGCCGACGAGGCCGCCCATGGCCGCCGCGGCGATCTCGACCGGTGCGGCCACACCGACGCCCACGACCGCGCCGACGGCGGCGTTGCCGATGGTCTGGGCCGCGATGCGATCCGAGCGGCTGGCCTCGAAGCCCGCCGAGTCGAGGTTCGCGGCCAGGTCGGCCTCGGCCCGCGCGGAGATGCCGTTGATCTGCGCGGCCTGCTCCGGGGTGAGCCACGCCGGGATGTCGACCTGGGTGTCGCCGAAGCGCAGCTTGCCCTCCGGTGCGGCGATCGGCGCGACGGCCCGGACGGCGGCCGGATCGGGCATGCGCAGCGCGTCCGGGTTCACCGCGGCGAGCGGGGCGTTCGGGATCTGGCGGACCCCGGTGGCGGAGTCGCGGCCGACGTAGACGACCGGGGCGATCGCGGCGACGGCGGGCTCGGCCGCGCCGACGACCGGTTCGGGCTCGGCGGCGGGCTCGACCTCGAGCGCGACGGGCGCGGTCTCGGCGGCCGGCGGCGCCGCGAGCAGACCGCGCAGTTCCGCCGGTACCGCGAACTGCCCGAACGGGGTGTCGAGCAGGTCGGTTTGCGGCTCGGTGGCGGCGGGCTGGGTTTCTTCGGTTGGAATCGGCTCGGCCGCTGCGGTTCCGGCGGAACCGAGTGCGGCGACCAGCGGGAGCGCGCCCGCGATGGCGAGGGAACCGATACGCCGCCGGCGCGACGAAATCTGATCAACCGGTTGGCGTTTGCCCATGGATGACCTTTCTGCCGAATGTCAATTGATGACCGACATTCGGATCCGGCATATGGGCCGGATTGGTCAGGGGATCCCCCCGGTCGAGGTTAGGGGATTACCCCGCGCGCTGTTCTCCGGACGGACCGGTCTTGGTGTTCGCTACGGATTTGCCATTCTCCGTCGGTGATTCGCCGCCGATTTGCTTGTGCAGCTCGAGCGCCTCTTCGGGGTCGTCCAGCGCCTCGAGTGCGAGCCGGGCGAACACCCACTGCTCGGTCGCGGCCATCTGCCCGCGGTGCCGGCCCAGGAACGAGACGAACCATTCGAAGACCGTGACGAACCGGCTGCGGAACCCGACCAGGTACCACAGGTGCAGTGCGAGCCACGCCAGCCAGGCGATGAACCCGCTGAACTCGAGCTTGCCCACCTGGCACACGGCGTAGAACCGCGACACCGTGGCCATCGAGCCCTTGTCGAAGTACTTGAACGGCTTGCGCTGTTCGGGCGTCTCACCCTTGATGCCGGACTTGATGGCCTTGGCCGCGTAGGTGCCGCCCTGGATCGCGCCCTGCGCCTGGCCCGGCACGTTCGGCACCGACATGAGGTCGCCGATGACGAAGACGTTCGGGTAGCCCTTGATGGTCAGGTCCTGCTCGACGATCACGCGCCCGGCCCGGTCGGTCTCGGTGCCCTTGGAGCGCTCGGCGAGCATCTTGCCGAGCTCGCTGGCCTGCACGCCGGCCGACCACACCTTGCACGCGGATTCGATGCGGCGGGTGCCGTCCTTGTCCTTCACGGTCACACCGCGCGCGTCGACGTTGGTGACCATGGCGTTGAGCTGGATCTCCACGCCCATCTTCTCGAGCCGCTGGTGCGCCTTGCCGCCGAGCTTGGGGCCCATGGGCTTGAGCACGGCGTCCGCGCCCTCGACCAGGATGACGCGCGCGTCGCGGGTGTCGATGTTGCGGAAGGTGCCGTCCAGGGTGCGATCGGCGAGTTCGGCGATCTGCCCGGCCAATTCGACGCCGGTGGGGCCGCCGCCGACCACCACGAAGTTCATGAAGCGCTCGCGGGTCTCCTCGTCCTTGGCCAGTTCGGCCTCTTCGAAGGAGCCCAGGATTCGCGCGCGCAGTTCGAGGGCGTCGTCGATCGTCTTCATGCCCGGGGCGTAGGTGGCGAACTGATCGTTGCCGAAGTAGGACTGCTGCGCGCCGGTGGCCACGATCAGGCTGTCGAACGGGGTGACGGTGTCCTGGTTGAGCAGTCGCGAGGTGACGTTGCCGCTGTCGAGATCGATGTCGTTGACCTCGCCCATGATGACCCGCACGTTGCGCTGTTTGCGCAGCACGATGCGGGTGGCGGGGGCGATCTCACCGACGGACAGGATGCCGGTGGCGACCTGGTAGAGCAGCGGCTGGAACAGGTGCGTGGAGGTCTTGGAGATCAGGGTGACGTCCACGTCGGCCTTGCGTAGATGCTGGCAGGCGAAAAGGCCACCGAACCCGGACCCGATCACCACCACGCGATGGCGCTGTTCGACGGAATTATCGGTGCTCATCTAGTCCCTGCTCCTCGCCAGACGGTGAAACTACGACACTTCACGCCCAACGGTAGTACGGCGTGAGGTGCGACGACCAATCAGGACCAATCGGAATCCGCGCCACGACAGCTCTGTCGAAAATACAATATGGGCGGTCGTTCAGGGGCAATCTCGTGGTCATCGTGGCCGGTCGGGTTTCCCGGTGTGCGGGACCGGTGGCCGCGACCCCGGCCGGAGCCGGGATCGCGAGGTCCTCCGATACCGGTCAGCGACCGGCGAACAGCATCTTCGCGACGCGCGTGGTGGTCTCCGAGCCGTCGGTGTAGCTGCCGGCCGGGCCCTGCTCGCTCATGATGGCCAGGGTGTAGCGCTCACCCGGTCCGGCGAAGCCGACCGAGTTCACGACCCACCCGCCGTTCTCCTGTGACCAGCCGTTCTTCAGGCCCGGCTGCATCGCCGCGCCCGCGCCCCACACGCCCCAGTGCTGATTGGTGTCCACCCGGCGCATGCGATCGACCAGATAGGCGCGGTCGTCCGGGTGCATACGGGTCAGCACATTGTCCATGAGCGCGTCCAGATCGGACGGGCTGCACTGCTGGAAACCCCAGTCCGGGAACAGCTTCGTCTGCTCGACGGTGGTGACCGGCGGCAGCGGCACGAGATTGCTCATGCCATTGGCGCGGAAGGCGTTCTGGAACGCCATCCGGTCCAGGCCCGCGTACTTGTTCCAGAGAATGTCCGCGGCATTGTCATTGGACGTGGCGAGCATCGATTCGAGCAGTGCGCGATCACCGGGATCGAGGTTGATGGCCCCGACCCGCGCGCGATTGATCAGATCTTCCGCGATGGCCAGCTTGATGGTGGACGCGGTCCAGAACATCCTGTCCGCGTTGTCATTACGGTAGATGCCGCCGGTGACTCTGTCGCGCACCACATATCCGGTGGTGCCGGGGCGAGTGCGCAGATAGTTGTCGACCGCGGTGATTCTGGTGCTGAGATCGCAGTCGAAACCGGGCAGGCAACCCTGCGCCAGTACCGGCAGCGCACCGGCGGAAGAGACGAATACCGGTGCTGCGGGAATGAAAGCGGCAGCGGCGAGGACGCAAGCGGAGGCGGCCACGCGGGAGCGCCGGGCCATGGGGGAACGCACGTGGGGAACAATAGACATCACAATGCGGTTGGCGCACGTCTTGAGCGAAAGCAATGTGTGTGATAGCGAAATTCCACTGTCACACCGGGATTCGCATCCCCCTCCGGCGCGTCGATGCCGTCAGCGGAAGGCCGCGGTCAGTTCCTCGATGCTGCGCCCGTTGAGCCGGTAGCAGTGTTCGAACGCCTCGGTGTGCCGATCCCGCGGCCAAGCCGCCAGTACTACGCCGCGGCCGTAATACCGCGAGTGCACGAGTTCCCAGCGGTCTCCGACCCGGCGGACCGTGAACCCGCGCCTGGGCACCATGGGAATCACCGACGCTGACATGCCTCGAACCAGCCTTTCCTTCACCGATTTTCTTTCCTCCCCCGAAATGCACTGTCGCATACCACACTCGATATCCCGGGTGACGCGCCCTAGCTAATCTTCGGCATGTGGCGGGTGTCACCCGCCGAGCCGGGGTGCCCGGTGATTGCATGCGGATCGCTGACTGTATAAACACAGCTCGTGCACATTCATCGGGCCGAGCGTGCGGACACGCTCGCCGACGCGCTGGCCGAGCTGCTCGCCGAACCGCTGGGCGACCCCTTCACCCCCGAGGTGGTGGCGGTGCCTGCCAAAGGCATCGAGCGCTGGCTCAATCAGCGCCTGTCCGCGGTGCTCGGCAGCGGGGCGCTCGCCGATGGAGTATCGGCCAATATCGATTTCGCCGACCCGGCGGGGCTGGTCGCGGCGGTGCTGGCCGAGGCCACCGGGTACGCGCCGGATGAGGACCCGTGGGCGGCCGAGCGGGTGGTGTGGACCCTGCTGCCGGTGCTCGACGACGTGCTGGAACAGCCGTGGGGCGCGGTGCTCGCCCGGCATCTCGGGCACAACGACCCGGCCGGTTACCGGGTCGGGCGGCGCTACGCCACCGCGGCCCGGATCGCGGCGCTGTTCGCGGGCTATGCCCAGCAGCGGCCCGCCATGATCGCCGAATGGGCGAGCGGGGCCGACACCGACGGCGCGGGCGGGCGGCTGCCGGAGGATCTGCGCTGGCAGCCCGAGCTGTGGTGGCGGCTGCGCGCGGCGGTCGGCGCGCCGAGTCCGGCCGAGCGGCTCGAGGCGGCGTGCGCGCGACTGCGATCGGACCCGTCGGCGGTGTCGCTGCCGGAGCGGATCTCGCTGTTCGGGGTGACGCGCCTGAGCACCGACCAGTGGGAGGTGCTGTCCGCGCTCTCGATCGGGCGGCAGGTGCACCTGTGGCTGGTGCACCCGAGCCCGGCGCTGTGGACCAAGCTCGCCGACGCCGAGGTGATCCCCAATTCCAGTGTGCGGGTGCGACATCCGCTGCTGGCCGCGCTCGGCCGCGACGTGCGGGAGCTGCAGGAGCGGCTGGCGGGCTACGACCACATCGACACCTACCATCCGCGCCCGGAGCCGGCGGGCGCGCGCAGCCTGCTCATCGAGTTGCAGGCCGCCATCCGGCAGGACCGCTGGTCGCTGCTGCCCGATCCGAGCTTGGCCGACGGCAGCATCACCGTGCACTCGTGCCACGGTCCGGCCCGCCAGGTGGAGGTCCTGCGGGACAGCCTGCTGGGGTTGTTCGCGGCCGATGCCACCCTCGAACCGCGCGATGTCATCGTCATGTGCCCGGATGTGGAGAGCTACGCGCCGCTGGTGCGCGCGGCGTTCGGGCAGTGGTCCCTCGAGGGCGGTGAGAACGGGCATCCGGCGCACGGGTTGCGGGTGCGCCTGGCCGATCGGGCGCAGCGCGCGGTGAATCCGCTGCTGGACGTGATCGGGATTCTGCTCGAGCTGGCGGACGGTCGCGTCACCGTCACCGAGGCGCTGGATCTGGCTGCCTCCGAACCGGTTCGGTTGCGCTGCGGCTTCGACGACGACGATATCGAGCGGCTGCGGGACTGGGCCGCCGAGACCGGCGCGCGCTGGGGGATCGGGCAGCGCCAGCGGCAGGCGTTCGGGCTCGGTGACTTCGCGCAGAACACGCTCAACGCCGCGGTGGATCGGATCCTGCTGGGTGTGGCCGCGGGCGAATCCAGCGAGGACTGGCTGGAATTGGTGCTGCCGCTGGACGACGTGGACAGCAACGACATCGACCTGGCCGGGCGCTTCGCCGAGTTCGTGGACCGGCTCGCGGTCTGCCTGCGCGATCTGCGCGGGCCGACGCTCGCCGAGCCCGCCGGAACGGCGCGGCCCGCGGCCGATTGGGCGCAAGTGCTGGGCCGCGCACTGGACCTGCTGACCGAGGTGCCGCCGGCGCAGGGCTGGATGGGCGTGCAGGCGCGCCGCGAACTGGCCGCGGCCACCGAGCACGCGGGGCGGATTCCGCTGCGGCTCACCGACATCGCGGCGCTGCTGGACGCGCGGCTGGCCGGGCGGCCCTCGCGCGCGAACTTCCGGACCGGTGAGCTGACGGTGTGCACCATGGTGCCCATGCGGTCGGTGCCGCACCGGGTCGTGGTGCTGCTCGGGCTCGACGACGAGGTGTTCCCGCGCGCGGGCGGGGTGGACGGCGACGACGTGCTGGCCCGCCATCGCCGCCCGGGCGACCGTGATCCGCGCAGCGAGGATCGGCAGCTGCTGCTGGACGCCATCATGGCCGCGGGTGAGCGACTGGTGTTGCTGCACACCGGATCCGATCCGGTGTCCGGCGCGCATCGACCGCCCGCGATTCCACTGGCCGAACTGCTCGACACGGTGCGCGCGCACGTCGGAGCGCAGGCGTTGGGGCGGGTCGTCACCCGGCATCCGCTGCAGCCCTTCGACCGTCGCAATTTCGAGGCGGGGAAGCCCTTCAGCTTCGACACCGTCGCGCTGGCGGGTGCGCAGGCGGCCCAGCGGCCGCCCGGGCCGCGCCCGCTGTTCCTGCCCGCGCCGCTGCCCGGGGGTGAGCGCGCGGATGTGGAGCTCGCCGATCTGGTGGCTTTCGTCGAACACCCGATGCGCGCTTTCCTATGGCAGCGCTTGGGGATTCGGGTGCCCGAGGACGCCGAGGAGATCGCCGACCGGCTGCCCATCGAACTCGACGGGCTCACCAAGTGGAGCATCGGCGAGCGCATGCTGACCTCCCGGCTCACCGGGGTCGATCCCAACGCGCTGCGGGCCGCGGAGTGGCGGCGCGGCACCCTGCCGCCGTTCGCGCTCGGCGCGGCCGTGCTGGACGAGGTGGAGGGCACGGTGGACCGGCTGGTGCGCGTCGCCCAGCCGCTGCACGAGATCCCGGGCCGGACGATCGACATCGCGGTGGATCTGGGCGACGGCCGCCGCCTCAGCGGTACCGTGCCGGAGGTGCACGACGACGCGGTACTGCGCACCACGTTCTCCCGGGTCGCGCCCAAACACCGGATGGCCGCGTGGGTTCGGCTGCTGGCGCTGGCCGCGACCGGCGACCATCAGAGCTGGCGGGCCATCACCATCGGGCGCGGCAAGATGCAGCGCCCCACCTGGCAATCCACCCTGGTCTCGCCGAACGCGCCGACCGCCCGCGCGCTGCTGCGCGACCTGGCCGACCTGCGCGACCGCGGCCTTGCCGAGCCGCTGCCCATAGCCCCCGCGGCCTCGTCCGTCTACGCCGAACGCCGCCTGGCGGGCTCCACCCCCGAGGACGCCCTGCTGGCCGCCGAACACGAATTCGACGGCGGCAAGGACGGTCCCGGCCGCTACGGCGAACACACCGACCGCTACCTGCGCTACATCCTGGGCCCGGCCCCCCGCTTCCACCAGCTCGCCGAAACCCTGACCCAGGACCCGCCGTCCGCGCAATCCGAACCGACCCGCTTCGGCGAACTCGCCCGCCGCCTGTGGAACCCCCTGCTCACCAACGAGCACCAGGGCCAGCCGTGACGACCCACCCGACGACCCCGGAAAGGCGCGGATGACCGACGACCTGTTCTCGCTCGCCGACGCCCCCGCCATCCCCCCGGCCCCGCGCGCCCGCCGCGACCCCGCACCCCCGCCCCGGCGGACCTCGGAAAATCCCGACGCCCCGGACCTCTTCAGCGTCCCGGGTGACGCTGCGACCGGCGCTGCGCCGGACCCCGCCCCCGCCGCGGAACAGTCCGGCGACCGCTCCGCCATTACCGGGCGGCATCCCGCGGACGACCCGGATCCCGGGCGCTCCGCCGACGCACGGCTCGCCGACCCGACCGGGCCCCTGCCGACTTTGGACTCGCCTGCTGCCCGGGATGTCGCGGGTGCTGGGGAGCCGGGGCTCTTCGATGACGTACAGCCTTCCGGTGGGGCCGGCTTCGTGCCGACCTCGGACTCGCTCTTCGGCGATGTGGGAGGCGGGCGCGGCGCGGGGAGCGAGCCGGAGCCGGGACCCGGGTCCGGCGGGACCGCTCCTGGCCTCTTCGGTGATGCGGCAGCCGGTGGGGGTGGGGATTCGGGGGCGGAATACGCTGCGGGTGAGGCGGATTCGGGTGATAGCGGATCGGGTGTGGTGCAGGGCGAAGGGTTGTGGGGGGACGAGGAGAGGGTGGGCCCGGTGGGTGCGAGTGGTCTCGGGGGTGCGGACGGTGTTGCGGGTGGCGGGGATTCGGGGGACGGATTCGCGTTGACGGGGCCGCTGCCGGTCGGGACGACGGTGCTCGAGGCCAGTGCGGGGACGGGCAAGACCTACGCCATCGTCGGACTGGCGGTGCGGTTCGTGGCCGAGGCGGGCGTGGACATCTCGCGACTGCTGCTGGTGACCTTCAGCCGGGCGGCCACCCAGGAACTGCGCGAGCGCACCCGCGACCGGTTCGTGGCGGTCGCCGCGGCGCTGGCCGAGCCGGAGCGGGCCCAGGCCCAGGACGACGAGCTGATCCGGCATCTGGCACAGGCGAATCCGGGTGAGGTGAACGCGCGCCGGGAACGGCTGCTGGCGGCGCTGTCGGATTTCGACGCCGGGACCATCGCCACCACGCACAGCTTCTGCCAGCGCATGCTGGACGAGCTCGGCTTCGCCGGCGAACTCGATCCGGGCGTGCGGCTGGTGGAGAGCATCGAGGACGTGGTGTCCACCGTCGCGGACGATCTGTACCTGGGCAGGTACGCGCGCGGGGACGCCCCGTTCGGCCCGGCCGACGCCCAGCGCCTGGCCGCCGCGGCCGTCGGGGACCGGGCCGCGACGCTGGTGCCCGAGGCCGAGGGCGAGGATGACCCGGCGGGGGAGCGGGTCGCGTTCGCGGCCGCGGCTCGCGCCGAAACCGCGCGGCGCAAACGGCTTTCGGGCCTGCGCGACTTCGACGACCTGCTCACCCTGCTGCACGACGTGCTCGCCGATCCCGAGCACGGGGAGCGCGCCTGCCGCCGCATTCGCGACCGCTTCGAGGTGGCCCTGGTCGACGAGTTCCAGGACACCGACCCGCTGCAGTGGGACATCCTGCGCCGCGCCTTCCACGGGCACACCACCCTGGTGCTGGTCGGCGACCCGAAACAGGCCATCTACGCCTTCCGCGGCGCGGAGGTGCTCAGCTACCTGGACGCGGTCGTGCACGCCGACGCCAAGCGCGAGCTGACCACCAACTGGCGCAGCGACGCCGGGCTGCTGGCCGCCCTGGAACACCTGCACGGCGGAGCGGCCCTGGGGCACAAGGAGATCACCGTCCACAAGGTCGCGGCCACCCGCGCCTTCACCCGCCTGTCCGGCGCTCCCGAAGCGGTCACCCCCTTCCGGCTGCGCTGTCTGCCCCGCACCGGCGCGGGCCCGCTGAACCGCTCGGGTTACCCGACCGTCGGCCGCCAGCGCGAGCGGGTGGCCATCGACGTCGCCGCCGATATCGTGCGCCTGCTGGAGTCGGGCGCCCTGATCAACGCGGGCACCCCCTGCGAAAGGCCACTCGGACCCGGCGATATCGCGGTCCTGGTGCGCAACCGCAATCAACTGGACCTGATCCGCAAGGAACTCGAACTCGCCGGTGTCGCCGCCGTACTCGCCGGTGGCGCGAGCGTTTTCGGCACACCCGCCGCCACCGAATGGCTGTGGCTGCTGCACGCGCTGGAACAGCCGCACCGCGCCGATCGGGTGCGCCTGGCCGCGGGCACCGCGCTGCTCGGGGTGAGCGCGCAGGAGATCGATTCCGGCGGTGCGGATCTCGTCGGCCGCCTCGGCGCGGAACTGCGCGACGCTGCCCGCCTGTTCGGCCGCACCGGCTTCGCCGCCGTCTTCGAGAAGATGAGCGCGCACACCCGCCTCGCGCCGCGCCTGCTGGCTCTCGAAGGCGGCGAACGGCAGCTGACCGATCTGCGCCAGATCGCCCAGCTGCTCGACGAGGCCGCCCTGCGTGAGGGTTTGGGCCTGAGCGCGCTCACCCGCTGGCTCGCCGACCGCGTCCGGGACCCGCATTCGGGCAGCGTGGCCGACCGCAGCCGCCGCCTGGACCGCGACGCCGCGGCCGTGCAGATCGCCACCGTGCACGCCAGCAAGGGCCTCGAATTCCCGGTCGTGTACCTGCCTTTCGCCTGGGACGCGGCCAAACTCCGCAACCCCCCGACCATGCTCTTCCACGACGAGCGGGGCCGTCGCGTCCTGGACGTCGGCGGCCCGGACGCCCCCGGCTACGGCACGCGCCGCCTGCGCGCCGAGAGTGAGGAAGCCGCGGAGGAGCTGCGCCTGCTGTACGTGGCGCTCACCCGCGCGGGGGCACAGGTGGTGGCCTGGTGGGCGCCCGCGTTCGACACCCAGACCGCGCCGCTGCACCGCATGATCCTGGGCCGCGAACCGGGCAGCCCCGCCGTGGCCGACAAGGTCGGCGTTCCCGCGGATTCGGTGGTGCTCGACCGCATCCGGGAATGGGCGGCCGGCGCCGAGCCGGGCGTGATCGCGATCGAACCGGTGTCGGTCTTCCAGCGTGAACGCCTGCGCCGCACCGACGCCGGCGTCGCCCCCGAGCACCTGGACGTCGCGCGCTTCGATCGCACCCTGGACCAGGACTGGCGGCGCACGTCCTACTCCGCGCTCACCGCCGGGGCGCACGACGCGATGCCGGCCGGGGACACCCCCGACGGCGGTGGCGTCGCGGACGAACCCGTTACCCCGAGCGTGCTTCTCGACGACGCCGAGCTCTTCGCCGCGGCCGCGCCCTCGCTCATGAACACGCTGCCCTACGGCGCGGAGTTCGGCACGCTGGTGCACGAGATCCTGGAGTACGTCGACACCGACGCCGCCGACCTGGCCGCCGAAATGCACACGCGCTGTGCGCAGGCGGTGGCCGAGCAGATGTTCGACGCCGATCCCGAGGTGCTCGCGCGGGCCCTGCTCGCGGTCATGCACACCCCCATCGGCGTCGGCACCCTGGCGAGCATCTCGGCCCGGGATCGGCTCAGCGAACTGGATTTCGAGTTGCCCCTGGCAGGCGGCGACCAGCCCGTCGCGGGCCGTGTCACGGTCCCGGCCATCGCCGATCTGCTGCGCCGCCACCTGCCCGCGGGCGACGTGTTCGCCCCCTACGCCGATCAGCTCGCCCACCTGGACGACGCCCCGCTGCGCGGCTACCTCACCGGCAGCATCGATGCCGTATTGCGCGTCCCCGGACCGGCTTTCGTGGTGGTCGACTACAAGACCAACCGCCTGGGCGCCGGCGACCTGACCGTCGCGCACTACACCCACGAGCGCATGGCTGCGGAGATGATGCGCTCGCACTACCCCCTGCAGGCGATCCTGTACTCGGTTGCCCTGCACCGCTACCTGCGCTGGCGGCTGCCCGCCTACGACCCCGCCACCCACCTCGGCGGCATCCGCTATCTGTTCGTTCGCGGCATGATCGGCCCCCACACCCCCGGCGGCGCAGGCGTTTTCGACTGGAAACCCCCGGCTGCCCTGGTGGTGGATCTGTCCGCCCTCCTCGCGGGCGACGTGAACGCAACGGAGGTGGCGCGGTGACCGCGATTCAGCTGGCGCAGCGGGGGACAGGGCTGCTGCAGGTGTTCAACGCCGCCGGTGTGCTCAACGCCGCGGACGTGCACGTGGCGCTGCGGCTCACGCGACTCGCGCGGGAGAGCTCGGAGGCCGTGCTGTTCGCGACCGCACTCGCGGTGCGCGCCGTGCGGTCGGGATCGGTGTGCCTCGAGGTGCGGCGCATGCACGAGATCGGCGTGGACGCCGAGGGTACCGAGGAATCCGCGATCGACCCGGCCACGCTGCCGTGGCCGGACGTCGAGCAGGTCATCGCGGCGCTGCGGGTGAGCCCGCTGGTGTGCGGGAGCGCGGCCGGGCCGTTGCGCCCGCTGCGGCTCATCGACCCGGCGGGCGGCTCGGACGCGGGTCCGCTGCTGTACCTGGACCGGTACTACCGGCAGGAGGAGACGATCCGGCAGGTGCTGACCGAACGCTCCACCACCCAGCCCATGGTGGACGCGGGATTGATTCGGCGCGAACTGGATCGGCTGTTCCCGGAACAGGGCGGACCCGGCGAGCCCCCGGACCGCCAGCGCCTGGCCGCCGCGCTGGCGACCACGCAGTGGACCACCGTCGTCGCGGGCGGGCCGGGCACCGGCAAGACCCACACCATCGCCCGGGTGCTGGCCCTGCTGGTCGCCCACCAGGAGGCGATCCCGGGCGCGCCCGCGCTGCGCATCGCCCTGGCCGCTCCCACCGGCAAAGCCGCTGCGCGCCTGCAGGAATCGGTGCGCGAGCAGGCCGGTGACATCGGGCTGCCCGAGCTCACCGCCGCCACCCTGCACCGGCTGCTGGGCTGGCAGCGCGGCGGGGCGGGGCGCTTCAAGCACAACGAGTTCAATCGGCTGCCGTACGACGTGATCGTGGTCGACGAGACCTCCATGGTGTCGCTGACCATGATGAGCCGCCTGCTCCCGGCGGTGCGCCCGGACGCCCGCCTGGTCCTGGTCGGCGACCCGGATCAGCTCGCCTCGGTCGACGCGGGCGCCGTGCTCGCCGACCTGGTGGCCGGACCGATTGCCGGACAGGCGAATCCGGCCCTGGAACAGATCCTGGGCGCGGATCTGCGCGCCACCGCGGCACATCCGGACGCCCTGTCCGGGCGCGAACGCGAACGCCTGCGCGGCGGCATCGTGCGCCTGACCCGGGGCCGCCGCTTCGGCGGGCGGATCGCCGAGCTCGCGGTCGCCGTGCGCGCGGGCGACGCCGACACCGCCATGGAACTGCTGGCGTCCGGCGGCGCCGAACTCTCGCTCCACACCCCCGACGACATCGCACAGGTGCGCGCCGATGTGCT
Organism: Nocardia sp. NPDC005978; assembly: GCF_040614455.1. Taxonomy (NCBI): domain Bacteria; kingdom Bacillati; phylum Actinomycetota; class Actinomycetes; order Mycobacteriales; family Nocardiaceae; genus Nocardia; species Nocardia sp. NPDC005978. Next base: position 38,682 of record NZ_JBEXUS010000055.1, on the reverse strand, counting down.
GCGCGCGGCGCAGTCCGCCACCGACGCCGCGCTCACCGGCGACGCCACCGCGGCCCTGACCGCGCTGGAATCGCATCGCCTGCTCTGCGCGCACCGGCAGGGGCCCTTCGGCGTGGAGCGCTGGGACCGCCTGGCCGCGAGCTGGGTGGCGGCGGCGGGCATCAGCTCCGATCCCGGTCCCGGCCACTGGTATCCGGGTCAGCCGCTGCTGGTGACCGCCAACGATCACGAGGCGCGGATCTACAACGGCGACACCGGCGTCATCGTGCGCGCGCCCGACGGCACCCTGCGCGCCGCGCTGCAGCGCGGCACCGAACCGTACCTGGTGCATCCCACCCAGTTCCCGGGCGTCACCACGGTGTACGCCATGACGATCCACCGCAGCCAGGGCAGCCAGTACGACAACGTCTCGGTGGTGCTGCCGGGCCCGGAGTCGACGCTGCTGACCCGGGAGTTGCTGTACACGGCCATCACCCGTGCGCGGCGGCACGTGCGGGTGCTGGGCACCGAGGAGTCGATCCGCGCGGCAATCGGCCGGCGTGTGCTGCGCGCCAGCGGTCTGCGGGCCTGAATTCGCCGACACACCGGACGCGCGGGTGCGAGGTTCGCGAATGCTTTGCGGGCCTGCGCCGCAGGCGTAGCGTGTGCTCCGAAATACCGTTGTCGCGCGCGTAATTCGACACCGCGCCACTGGTCGGAAGGTTTCAGATGGGTGATACCGAATCGGAAATCGAGCAGAGTTCCGATACCGTCATTTCCGCGGACGGCACACAGATCGAATACCTGACCGTCGGTGACGGTCCCGCGGTGATCGTGGTTCCCGGCGCGCTATCGGTAGCTGCCGGATTCGCCCGTTTCGCCGGCGCTTTGAGCACCGGCTTCACCGTGCACACCATCCAACGACGTGGACGTGGCGGCAGCGGCTCGCAGAGCGAGCACTACACGATCGCCGAAGATCGCGCGGATGTCGAAGCGCTACAGGCCAAGACGGGCGCGGCCCTGTTGGTCGGCCACAGTTACGGCGGTCTGGTCGCCCTGGAATCCGCGCGCGGCAATTCCGGATTCACGAAACTGGCGCTCTACGAACCCGGCGTCTCCATCGCCGGTTCCCTGCCCACGGAGTGGATGCCGGCCTACGAGAAATACCTCGCCGAGGACAAACCCTTCGACGCGTTCGTCGAATTCGTCCGCGCCCTGGGCCCGGATCTCGTGCGCAAGATGCCGCGCTGGATGTTCCGCAGCATGATGACGGTGTTCATGAAGGCTCCCGAGAAGGAGATGGTGTTCAGCCAGCTCGAGCAGAATCTGCGCGAACACCGGGAGATCGTGCGGCTCGACGACACCTATTCGAACTACGCCGAGATCACCGCCGCCACCCTGCTGCTCGACGGTGACAAGGACCGTCACGTATTCATCGACCCCAACCACGAGCTACTCGCGTCCACCCTGCCGCACTGCGAACGCCATACCATCGCGGGAGTCGACCACTTCGGCATGGACAAGGGCGATCCCGAACGCGTGGCCGGTGTCGTCGGGGAATTCTTCTCGCGCAAGTGAATCGGTGAACCGCGCGGCGGGCCGGAACGGAACCGTGGGCATGCGCCACGCTGTCCTGTCCGCCACCCGCCGCATCGGCCGCCCGAAAATTTCATCCATCATCGGCGCATTGCGACTGCGTACCTGATCGGCGCTTCGAGCCATCCCCTCGGCGCGGGTGGATACCCTGGGGTCGGATACGCCGGTGTCCGCCGGCCGGGTTCGGTTGACGACGAGCGCCGGATACATGCGAATCGAAGGGTAGATCGATGAGCACCACGCCCGAGCACGTCGATGTGCTGATTGTCGGGGCAGGATTGTCCGGGGTGGGTGCGGCGCACCACCTGCAGACGGCCTTCCCGGGCCGGACCTATGCCATTCTGGAGATGCGCGAGGCGATCGGCGGAACCTGGGATCTGTTCCGGTACCCCGGGATTCGCTCGGATTCGGACATGTTCACCCTCGGCTACCGGTTCAGGCCGTGGCTGGGGGACAAGGCCATCGCCGACGGTGACTCGATCCTGAACTACGTGCGCGACACCGCCGCCGAGGGCGGCATCGACAGGCATATTCGCTACCGGCACCGGGTGGTGCGCGCCGAATGGTCCAGCGCCGGCAATCGCTGGACCGTGACCGCCGACCACGACGGCGAATCCGTGGTCATCACCGCCGGCTTCCTGTTCAGCTGCTCGGGCTACTACCGCTACGACCGGGGGTACACGCCGGAATTCGCGGGCCGGGACAGGTTCGCGGGCCCCATCGTGCACCCGCAGCACTGGCCCGAGCAGCTCGATGTGGCGGGTAAGCGGGTGGTCGTCATCGGCTCCGGGGCCACCGCGGTCACCCTCGGCCCGGCGCTCACCGCACAGGGCGCGCGGGTCACCATGCTGCAGCGCTCGCCCTCGTACATCCTGTCCATGCCCGCGCGCGACGCGTTCGCCGACCGGGTGCGCCGCGTACTGCCGGCTAGGGCCGCCTACGCGCTGGCCCGTGCCAAGAACGTGGTCTTCAGCACGGTCATGTACCAGGCGTCCCAGCGCTATCCCGCGCGCGTGCGCGCCTGGATCCACGGCCTGCAAACCCGCTGGCTCCCGGCCGGATACGACATCGACACCCACTTCAATCCCGCCTACAACCCGTGGGATCAGCGCCTGTGCCTGGTGCCCAACGGCGACCTGTTCCGCGCGATCCGGCGCGGCGAACTGGAGATGGTCACCGACCACATCGACACCTTCACCGAGTCCGGTATCGACCTGCGCTCGGGCCGTCATCTCGACGCCGACGTCATCATCACCGCGACGGGCCTGAACCTCGTCGTCTTCGGCGGCGTCGAGATGGTCGTGGACGGCCGGCCGGTGCACCTGCCCGACGCGATGGCCTACAAGGCCATGATGCTCTCCGATGTCCCCAATTTCGCGTTCATCATCGGCTACACCAACGCCTCCTGGACGCTCAAGGCGGACCTGGTGTGCGAGCACGTGGTTCGCCTGCTGCGCCATATGGACGCCAACGGCTACGCCGCGGCCACCCCGGTTCGGGATCCGGCGGTCGGCACCGCGCCCTTCATGGATTTCGAACCCGGCTACGTTCGCCGCGTCCTGGATACCCTGCCCAAGCAGGGTGACCGCGCGCCCTGGAAGCTCACCATGAACTACCTGCGCGACATTCCCAAACTCCGGTACGGCCGCGTCGCGGACCCGGCCCTGCGCTTCGACCGTGCGCCCGCGAAAGTGCCTTCGGCCCACTGACTTCGGCGCCGCGCCGGCCTGTCAGGCGGGCCGTGCCCGATCCGGGCGCACGGCCTCAGCGCCCGAACACGCTCGCGCCGGTTGCGCGAACCCGGATGGACTCCCGCAGGTCCGGCTGAACGGAGTCACACGGCCGGATGTGCGCCCGACGAGACCGAGGAACACCATGGACATCTCTTCCCCCGGACACGAGCCCCGTCCCGTGCGCGCTCCCCGCGGCCCCGAGCTGACAACCCTGGGCTGGCAGCAGGAGGGCGCGCTGCGCATGCTCATGAACAACCTCGATCCCGAGGTCGCCGAACATCCGGATAGCCTGGTCGTCTACGGCGGCACCGGCCGCGCGGCGCGCAGCTGGGCGGCGTTCGACGCCATGGTCGCCACGCTGAAGACCCTGAAGAGCGACGAGACCATGCTGGTGCAGTCCGGCAAGCCGGTCGGGGTGTTCCGCACCAGCGAATGGGCCCCGCGCGTGCTGATCGCCAATTCGAATCTGGTCGGCGACTGGGCGAACTGGGAGGAGTTCCGCCGGCTGGAAGAACTCGGGCTCACCATGTACGGGCAGATGACGGCCGGATCCTGGATCTACATCGGTACCCAGGGCATCCTGCAGGGCACCTACGAGACCTTCGGGGCCGTCGCGCGCAAGCGATTCGGCGGCACCCTGGCCGGAACCATCACCCTCACCGCGGGTCTGGGCGGCATGGGCGGCGCGCAGCCGCTCGCGGTCACCATGAACGAGGGCGTGGCCATCTGCGTGGACTGTGACGTCACCCGCATCGACCGCCGCATCGCGCACCGCTACCTGGACGTCAAAGCCGACGACCTGGACCACGCACTGGAATTGGCGATCGCGGCGCGCGATGCCCGCCGGCCGCTGTCCATCGGCGTGGAAGGCAATGCGGCCGAGGTCTTTCCGGCGCTGCTGGAGCGGGAAGCGCCCGTGGACATCGTCACCGACCAGACCTCCGCCCACGACCCGCTGTCGTACCTGCCGATCGGCGTCGACTTCGCCGACATGAAGACCGTCGCGGAGAAGGATCCCGCCTGGTTCACCGAACAGGCGCAGTTGTCGATGGCCGCCCACGTGCGCGCCATGGTCGGATTCCTCGATCGCGGCGTCGAGGTGTTCGACTACGGCAATTCCATTCGCGACGAGGCCCGCAAGGGCGGCTACGACCGCGCCTTCGACTTCCCCGGTTTCGTGCCCGCCTACATCCGCCCGCTCTTCGAGGAGGGCCTGGGCCCGTTCCGCTGGGCCGCGCTCTCGGGCGACCCGGCCGACATCGCCGCCACCGATCGCGCCATCCTCGAACTGTTCCCGGACAACGAACATCTGCGCCGCTGGATCACCCTGGCGGGGGAGAAGGTTTCGTTCGAGGGTCTGCCCGCGCGCATCTGCTGGCTCGGTTACGGCGAACGGCACCGGGCCGGACTGAAATTCAACGAGATGGTCGCCGGTGGAGAGCTGTCCGCGCCCGTGGCCATCGGCCGCGACCACCTGGATTCGGGGTCGGTGGCCTCGCCCTACCGCGAAACCGAGTCCATGCGTGACGGATCCGATGCGATCGCCGACTGGCCGCTGCTGAACGCCCTGCTCAACACCGCGTCCGGCGCGTCGTGGGTGTCGCTGCACCACGGCGGCGGCGTCGGCATGGGCCGGTCCCTGCACGCCGGGCAGGTCGTCGTCGCGGACGGCACCGACCTGGCCGCCCGCAAGATCGAGGCGGTGCTCACCAACGATCCGGGCATGGGCGTCATCCGGCACGCCGACGCCGGCTACGAACACGCCATCGACACCGCCCGCACCCGCGGTGTCCGAATCCCCATGTCCGAGAACAACTGATCCACCCCGGTCGCAGAGCAGGAAGGCCGAGGCCACGACGCGCGACGACGGTCCCGCCGACGTAGTACTCACCCCCGAACGCCACACCATCGACGTCGTCCCCGACTCCGAACGGCACGGCAGCCCGCGCAGCCAGTTCACGCTGTGGTTCGGGGCGAACATGCGGATCACCGCGGTCGCGCCACCTTCAGGTCCACCTTCGCCGGTAGGGTGCTCGGCTCGGAGTGGTCCATGACGTTCGGCGCGCTCATCGCGGCGGTGGCCGGGGGATCGTTCATGAAGGACCAGGTCGGGTTCATCGGCGATCTCGCCGGACCGGCGCTGGTTGCCACCGCGATGTACCCGGTGATCGTGATCGGCAAGCTGACGGTCAACTTCGTGCTGGCGCGGCTCATGGGGCCCACGTCGTGGAGCGCGACCAACCTGATCGACTACTACCTGATCTCCAAGGAGCGCATCGACATTCCGGCGCTCTACGACGCCGCAGGACGGTGCGGGGCCTGGAATGTGACCGCACTGAGCTGCTACGCCCTCGGTGTCGCGGTGCAGATTCCGTTTCCGGCGACCAAGCTCTATACCGGTCCGGTCACCGGGTGACTCGGCGGCGCGGACATCTCGTGGATCGTGGGCCGGGTCGTCACGGCCGGTCTGTACTACCTGCTCGCCCAGCGCATCGCCAACCCGCCGGAGCGGATGATCTATCCGCCGGGCACCGACATGGCCGAGGTCTGAAGGGAATTCGATCGTGAGCGCGTTCGTCATCAGCAACATCGGCACCCTGGTCACCAACGATCCGAGCCTGGGGGCCGGGCCACTGGGGGTGCGGCACGACGCCGCCGTCGCCTTCGAGGACGGGCGGGTGAGCTGGGTGGGGGACAGCGCCCGCGCGCCCGCCGGGGATCACGGCGCGGACCTGGGCGGGCGGGCGCTGCTGCCGGGCTTCGTGGAAAGCCATTCGCACCTGGTGTTCGCGGGCGATCGCGCGCGGGAGTTCTCGGCCCGTATGACCGGGACGCCGTACACCGCGGGCGGGATCCGCACCACGATCGAGGCGACGCGGGCGGCGAGTGACGATGCGCTGGAAGCCAATGCGCGCCGGCTGCTCAACGAGGCGCTGCGCTCGGGCAGCACGACCGTGGAGATCAAGACCGGGTACGGGCAGACCACCCGCGACGAGCTGCGCGGGGTGCGGATCGCGAGCCGGGTCACCGACGAGGTGACGCTGCTCGCGGCGCACGTGCCGCCGCCGGAATACGCGGGGCGAGCCGATGACTACGTGGCCATGGTGTGCGCGGAGATGGTGGAAGCCTGTGCGCCCTACGCGAAATGGATCGATGTGTTCTGCGAGCGCGGGGCGTTCGACGAGGATCAGTCGCGGGTGGTGCTGAACGCCGGTGTGGCGCACGGGCTCGTGCCCCGGGTGCACGGCAATCAGCTCGGGCAGGGTCCGGGTGTGCGGCTGGCCGTGGAGTCGGGCGCGGCGTCGGTCGATCACGTCACCTACGTCTCGGCCGCGGATATCGATGCGCTGGCGAGCGGTTCGACGGTGGCGACGCTGCTGCCCGGCGCGGATTTCTGCACCCGCAACGACTATCCCGGCGCGCGGGCGCTGCTGGACGCGGGTGTGACCGTCGCGCTCGGCGCGGACTGCAACCCCGGCACCTGCTACACCACCAGCCTGCCGTTCTGCATCGCCCTGGCGGTGCGGGAGATGCACATGACCCCGGAGGAAGCGGTGTGGGCGGCCACCGCGGGTGGCGCGAAAGCGTTGCGGCGCGGCGATATCGGGACGCTGTCGATCGGCAGCCGCGCCGATGCCATCGCTCTGGACGCGCCCTCGTATCTGCACCTGGCCTACCGGCCCGGCGTCGCACTGGTCCGCGAGGTCTTCAAGGACGGCACACTCATCATCTCGGGAGGACAGCGATGACGGCCACGGATGGCAGCGGCGGCGCGGAGATCGTCGTGGACGTTCCGCCCGCACCCTGGACCGGGCGGATCGACGGGGACGGTCCCGAGCACCTGCGCTGGCACGGCGCGGTCCGCCCGTACGATGCGTCGGCGTCCGAAACCGGCTGTGTGCTCATCGGTTTCGCGAGCGACGAAGGCGTCCGCCGCAACCTGGGACGCGTCGGCGCAGCCGCGGGCCCCGACGCCCTGCGGGCGGCCCTGGCCTCGATGGCCCTGGCCGCGCCCCTGCCGATCGAGGACGCCGGAACCGTGGCCGTCACCGACGGCGACCTGGAGGCGGGCCAGCGGCGCCTGGCCCGCGCGGTCACCGCCGCCATCGACTCCGCCCGGTTGCCGGTGGTCCTCGGCGGCGGTCACGAGGTGGCCTACGGCACCTACCTCGGCGTGGCAGCCTCCCGCCCCCGCCGCACCCGCCCCCGCCTGGGAATCCTGAACCTGGACGCCCACTTCGACCTGCGCGCCGATCCGGTCCCCAGCTCGGGCACCCCGTTCCGCCAGGCCCTGGAGGCCGAACGGGCGGCAGGCACCCCGCTCCGCTACGCCGTCCTCGGCATCAGCGAGCCCAGCAACACGCCCGCCCTGTTCGCCGCCGCCGCCACCCACGACGTCCACCACCTCCTCGACGAGAACTGCACCCCAGCAAATCTGACGAAGATAGACACTTTCCTCGACGCCTTCGTATCGGCGGTAGACCTGATCCACCTGACGATCGACCTCGACGTCCTCCCCGCGTCCGTGACCCCCGGCGTCAGCGCCCCCGCCGCCTACGGCGTCCCCCTGGAAACGATCCACCACGTCTGCGCCCGCATAACCACAACCGGGAAACTGATAGCCCTCGACGTGGCCGAACTGAACCCGACCCTGGACATCGACAACCGCACCGCCCGCACCGCCGCCCGCCTGATCCACACCGTGGTGACCCGGCACGTAGCGCCCACGACCTGAGCTGGCCCACTCGCCGGTCGCCGATAAGGACCGTTTCGCCTCGGCGGGCCCGCAACGACGAGACCCGTACCGCCCAGAGGGGTCAACCGGTACCGGCCGAGTGCGGCTTCCAGCCCCCGCACAGGATTCCACTCTCTGCCGGGCGAGCGCAGCCATGGTGCCGAGGGGATGGGCCAGTCGTTATGCGTCGTCGGTTCCCGCAACGGCGGAAGGCGTACCGCCCGGGCGGATCAACCGGCACCGGGTGAGTGTGGATTCCGGCCGCCCACACGAAATTTGGCTCCCGCCGGTGCGAGCGTAGCCATCGCGACGGGGGATGGATCAGTGGGCTCGCGTCGTCGCCGGGACGGTGGACCCGCGAGCCCCGACATTCGAACACCCCTGTCGATCGGTCGTTTCAGCCCGCCGGTGGCATGGGGAACGGAACGCGCCGGGTCGATAAATTACTGTGGTACAGCGACTTTCACGCGATTGCGAACCGTCGACTACCGTCGGCAAGGTGCTGTACGTGATTCTGTGGCTGGCCCCGCTGGTGAGCTGGGCGTTGATCGCGCGGACCTGGCGCGGGCGGATCACCGGGCTGGGGGTGCTGGGGCTGCTGGCGGGTGGGCAGCTCGTCATGTGGCAGGGGTGGGTGGGGCGGGAGTACCAGCTCACCTCGCTGGCGGTGCTGACCGGGGTCATCATGTTCGTGGCGGTGATCGGGCCCGTCGTGGATATCTTCCGGGCTTCGCCGCCGCCACGGTCCGCGCACGGGCGGATGGCGCTCGGGTGGCTGCTCAACGCCGGATACTGCGTGCTGTGCGGACTGATCCTGCTGACCTCGGCGACGGTCGTCGGCATGTTCGGGCGCATGTCCTGGGTGCCGGGCGAGGACGCGCTCGGGCCGTTGCCGGCGGGCCTGTCCGTCCGCGAGACCGTCGACCTGGGCTGCACCGCCCGCAGCTCCGCGAGCAGCTGCGACCGTAACTTCGTCATCGACGGTGCGAACAGCAACCCCGACCGGACCGCCGAAGACATTCGCCGCCACCTCGAAACCACGGCCGGCTGGACCTTCGCCCCCGCCACGTCGTTAGCCCGCGGCACCCGCGTCCTCTGGCAGGGCGCGTGCCGCTCGCAGGGCCGCATGCTGGATCGCTACGTCGCCTGCGCCTGGGTGTCCATCAAGGAGAGCGGCATGGTCGTCGTGCAGATGAGCTACCAGGACGACTGGTGAGACCCGTCCCGGCCGAACCGAGCCATTCACCCACTGGATCCACGCGGACGTCACCGCACGCCCTGTGTCACTGATCGTTTCGATCCCGGGCGGTCGTGCCAAGGCGCGGCACCGAAGGCTGGGTTACCTCAGTGCGTGGTCCGCGCCGCGATGAAGTTCCACCGGCGCGGTGTTGCGGGCCGTGGCCCGGTCTATGCCCTTGGCGGCCGGGTTGGCCTGTTCCAGTTGGGGTTTGCGGTCGAACAGGATGTTCGTCAGGGCGCAGGCCAGGTTCGCGTCGAGGTCGGCGCGGACCAGCAGGAGGTTGGGGACCACTATCGTTTTCACGTCGGTGGGGAGGGCGTAGGTCGCCGCGGGGATCGTGCCTGCCTCGTAGACCGGGTTCACGGTGCGCATCTTGTCGAGGAGGTCGGCTATGTCGAGGAAGCGGACCTTGTCCTTCGCGGTGGTGAACAGGTCGGTGATGCCGGGGGTGGGGAGGCCGCCGGACCAGAACATCGCGTCCACCGAGCCGTCTTTCAGGCCGTCCACGGTTTTGGCCAGGTCCAGGCGCTGGGCCGAGACGTCGGAGTCGGGGTTCAGGCCGGCGGCGGTCAGCAGGCGCTGGGCGATCACCTCGGTGCCGGACTTCGGGGAACCGGTCGAGACGCGTTTGCCGCGCATGTCTGCCACCGAGTTGATGCCCGCGTCGGCCCGCACTATCACCTGGGTGTAGTTGGTGTAGATGCGCGAAAGAGCCCGCACCGGTTGCTTGTCGGTGAAACCACCGGTCCCCAGCACCGCGTCCGCGGCGCTGTCGGCGAGGGAGAACGCGACCTGGTAGTTGCCCGACACCAGCTGCTGGATGTTCTGCACCGAGGCACCGGTCTCGGCGGCGGTGGCCTTGACCTTGCCGCCGGTCGCCTCGGAAATCTGTTGCGCGTAAGCGTTTCCGAGCGCGAAGTACACCCCGGTCGCGTTGCCGGTGGCAATGCCGACGCGGGCCTCCCGACCCACCTCGCAGGTCACCGCCCCGCCGGTGTCGGCCTGCGGGGCGTCCTGGCGCCCACCGCATCCGGTGAGCGCGGCCGCCGCCAGCACCGCCGCCACGGCGATCGTTCCGAACCTGGTCATGGATTTCCCTCGACTTCTGCCTGCGGCGGAACTGCCTCCGCCGGAGTGGATTCCCGGTCCGGCCGGGTCAAACGGGTGAGCAGCCAGGCCGCCGCGAGCAGCGCGAGCCCGATACCGAGACTGATCAGGGTCGGATACAGCAGCACGATGCCGGCCGCGGCCGCCAGCACCCGGGCGGGTGTGCCCGCCGCGCCCGCGCCGAAGATCCAGCCGCCCGTCGCCATGGCCAGCGCCGCCACCCCGACCGCGACCATCAGCCCGGTCGCGACGATCTCCAGGATCGGCCCGCGCCCGAGCAGCCGCTCCCCGGATCCGGTGAGCACGAACACCAACGGCACCAGGAACGCGGGCAGCGCATAACGCAGCGTCTGCCACATGGTCGGCATGGTCCGCCCGCCGGTCACCGCTGCCGCGCCCACCGCCGCCAGCGCCGTCGGCGGGGTGACCTCCGAGAGCACCGAGTAGTAGAAGACGAACATGGCGGTCGCGGGCGGCGACACCCCGAGCGTGAGCAGCGCCGGGCCGATGATCACCCAGCCGATCACGAACGACGCGGTCACCGGAATGGCGAGACCCAGCAGCGCCAGCGCCACCGCGGCCAGCAGCACCGTGCAGGTCAGCACCACGGTCGCGTTGTCCGACACCGCCGACGCCGCCCGCACCAGCACCGCCGCCAACTGCGCGCCCAACCCGGTCTTGGTCGTCATGGAGGTGATGACCCCCGCCGCCGCGCACACCGCCACCACCGGCAGCGCGGCGCGAATACCGCGGGACAGCGCGGTCAGCCCACCGATCACGAAGTCGCGGACGGTCGAATATCGCGCTGCCACCGGGGTCCCGTGGTGTACGGCCGCCGAATCGGGCACCTCAGCCGGATCCGACCGCGCCGCCGCATCGACCACGACACCGGTGCCCGGATCCGCCGCCGAAGCCGGGAATTCGCCCGCCTCGCCCGTCGCTGCCGTACTCGGTCCCGCCGTGTCCGCTCGGCCCGCCGAAACTGCCGGATGGGCCGTCCCCGTCACGGCCGGGTCTGACGCCACCGCCGGAACGGCCGGATCCGACCGCGGATCACGCCGCCGCACAGCACGATCCGCGACCGCAAGCACGAACGCGAGCGCGGTGGCATACGCGACCGCGCGCGTAGCGCTGACTCCGATCAGCAGCAAACCCATGATCGCAGCCAGCGACAGGAAGTGATACCCGAAGCGCCCCAGAAGCTTCCACGTCGACCCCGGTGCGTCCGCGAGCGGCGGCGTGGCCCCCGAGCGGGCGTGGAACCGTCGCGCGTCGATCTCCACCGCGAGCAGAATGCCCAGGTAGTACAGGATCGTCGGAATCGTCGCCCACACCAGCACCGTCAGGTACGAAACCTCCAGGTACTCCGCCACGATGAACGCCGCCACCCCCAGCGTCGGCGGCGACAGGATCGCTCCCACACCCGCCGCCGCGAGCATGCCGCCCGCCTGCTCCGGCGCGTATCCCGCGCGCTTGAGAATCGGCCACGTCACCGCGGCGGTGCTGACCGCGGTCGCGGTTCCCGACCCCGACACCGTGCCGAGCAGGAACCCCGAGGTCACCGCCGTGCGCCCGGCCGCACTGTTCGAACGCCGGAACGCCGCCACCGACAGGTCGACGAAAAACCGCGCCGCACCCGAGAATTCGAGCACCGCGCCGTAGATGGTGAACAGCACGATGTAGCTCGCCGCCACGTCGAGCGGTGTGCCGTAGAACCCGCTCGCGGAGTTGTAGAGCGCGTCCACGATCTGCGCGAAATCCAGTCCGGCGTGTGCCACGGACCAGTGCTGGGGGAGCAGTCCGCCGTAATACCCGTACGCCAGGAACAGCACGCACACCACCGGCAGCACCCACCCCGTGGTGCGCCGGCACGCCTCCAGCACCAGCAGCAGCACGACCGCGCCCATGCCCACGTCGACCGGATCCAGCAGCCCCTGCCGATCCAGGAACGCGTCGTACCCACCGCCGCCCGACCCGATGCGCACCGGCAGCACCGGATACAGGCACACCAGCAGCGCGATCGCCGCCAGCGCCCAATCCAGCGGCACCGGACCGTCTTCGCGATCGAGCGGCCGCAGCCGCCACCCCGACCGGTAGCTCAGGAAGACCAGCGGCAGCGTGCACGCCAGAAAGATGACCAGGTAGTACTGACTGCCCTGCGGCAGCGGCCGGAACACCTGCCACAGCGTGAACACCGCGATCGCCAGGGCGCACGCGGACACGAACGCCGCCGACCGCCCGGACAGCACCCGCGCGGGCCGCTCGTCATCGTCCACGCCCAGGTCGGCCGGCGTCGCGAGCTCCGGACTGGCATCGCGCGTGGCCGACATGGGCGCGACCATATCAACGGGCGGTCTGTTTCGCAGCGGCTTGCGGCTCGGTGTCGTGCGATCTTCGCAATCGACGCGGTCCGCATCGAATACCCGCGTCCCGCTGCGGGTTCGGCGCGCGTGGACCCGCGTCCGCCGGCGACCGGATCGGCGGCGGCCGTACGAGCCCGTCCGGTCCGCCCGGCGCGATTGCGGCCGGGGGGAGCCACCGGCCCTGCTCGGTCGCGCAGGTCGATGCCGGCGATGCGCGGTCGGTCCGGCTTCGACCCCGAGCCCGCGCTGCCGCCCGGCGCCGGGTGTCGTGCTCGGCGCCGATCAGCCCCGGGTCGCCGCGCGGTACTCCTCGACCGGCAACCCACCCACTCCCCAATCCTCGAGCGCCACTTCGTCGATCACCACGAACGTGGTCCTCGGATCCTTGTCGAGCACATCCACCAGCACATCGGTCATGCGCCGGATGATCTCGGCCTTCTGCTGAACGGTGACGCCTTCGCGGGTGACTTTGACGTTGACGTAGGGCATGTCGGTGTCCTTTCTCGGTTATGGGATTCAGCGGCGGGCGGTGACGTAGCCGCCGTCGGAATTGATGCGCACGCCGGTCGCGAATTCGGCATCGGTGAGATGCAGGACCGAGGACGCGATCTCCTCGGCCTCGGCGATGCGGTTCAGCACCGCGAGCCCGGCAAGATCCTCCGACCCGTTGGCCGCGTGCAACGGCGTCCGCACGATGCCGGGCGCGACCTCGTTGACCCGAATGCCGTACTGCGCCAACTCCGCCGACAGCGCGACGGTCAGCGCCCGCACCCCGCCCTTGGACGCGAGCGCGGCACTGGCGGGCAGCCCGCCGATGGCATGGGAGAGCAGCACGGTGGTGATGTTGACGATGGCGCCGCCGCGACCCTGCTCGACCAGTTGCCGGGCGACGGCCTGCGTGACCAGGTAGGTGCCGCGCAGATTGCCGTTCAGGAAGCCGTCGAGCTCCTCGACCCGCACGTCCAGAAGCGGTGTGGCGCCGAAGGTTCCGGCGTTGTTGACCAGTATGTCGACCGATCCGAACGCCTCGACCGCGGCGGCGGCCAATGCCGGGCCGGTCCCGGGATCGCCGATGTCGCCGACCACGAACCGCGTGCGCTCGCTCCCGTCCAGGCGCTCGACGGCCGCGCGTAGTTTGTCCTTGTCGCGACCGCCGATTACCACGTTGTCACCGCGGGCGACCAGGGCCGCCGCCACCGCGTAGCCGATGCCGCTCGATCCGCCGGTGACGATCGCGGTACGTGAACCCGTAGTCATCTCAACCTCTTTCGTCCCGCCGGTCCCGCTGGACCGGCTTCGCTATCGAGGATCGCCCGTCACGGTCATATAAGTCCAAGACGTACTTCTGCGATTAACGCTAAGCTGTGCTTATGGATCTGGATGTCCGCGACCTGGAACTGCTGGACGCGCTGGCCACCGGTGGCACGCTGCAGCAGGCCGCCGATCGGCTCTTCGTGAGCCAGCCCGCGCTGAGTCAGCGCCTGCTCAAGATGGAGGAGCGGCTCGGAACGGCGCTGTTCGATCGGGTGGGCCGGCGACTGGTGCCGAATCTCGCGGGAAAAGGACTGCTGCCCAAAGCCTCTCGCATACTGGCCGATCTCTCGGCCGCGGAGCGGGAGGTACGCCAGGTCGCCCGATACGGTGACCGGCACGTGCGCCTGGCCACCCAGTGCGCGACCACTTTCTCCTGGCTCACCCCGCTCATGCGCGAACTGCGCGTCGCGCGCCCGGACGCCTCGGTCCGCATTCGCGATATCGCCGATGACGATCCGCTCGACGCGCTGCTGGCCCAGCGCATCGATGTCGCGATCGTCACCAAGCTCGGCACCGGCGCCGCACACGTGCGCCTGACACACCTGATGGACGACGAGATGGTCGTGGTCGTGCCGCCCGGGCATCGCTGGACGGCCAGAAAGTATCTGACAGCGCGGGATTTCACCGGTGAGACCCTGATCCTGCACGACAGTTACGACCAGTCCCGGCCCAATCCCGCCCCGCTGCCGCTACCGGTGGGCGCGCGCCCGGCGGAGGTGACCATCGTCCCCATGGTCACCGAACTGCTGATCGAACTCGTCGCCAACGGCGAGGGTGTGGGCGTCATACCCTCCTGGGTCGCAGCGCCTTTCGTGCAGCGCGGCGAGGTGCTCACCGTGCGCATGGGCGCTCGCGGCGACATCCGGCCGTGGTTCGCCGGGGTCCGCCCGGACGAGGATCGCCCGCACATCCTGGACTTCATCACCCTCCTGACCGCGCATTTCGCCGCCCTCTGAACCCGGCGCGGGACCCGGGCCCTCGCGTGCCCGGCTCCACGGCTAACGAGCGGTGACGGCGTCCGGCTGCTCCTGGAGTGTCGGCGTGGTGGGCGGGTGGTCGCGGAATACGACGCGATCGGGCGTTGGCGCGCGAGAGCCCCGGTCCGGCCCGGCCTGTGCCAGTATTCTTGGATGCTGGCGATGTGCTGGAGGCTCGGATGACGCGGGATGGATCGGCGCGGCGGGCTCGGCGGTTCACCGAAGTCCTGTCCGGTCTCCCGAATTGGGTGTCCCTGACCGCCGGGGTGCTTGCCGTGCTCGTCGGCGCGATCCTGGTCGTCCGCCCGCTGACCTCGTTGACGCTGCTGGCCCTGCTGATCGCCTGCGCGGCCCTGGTCTCCGGCGCCGGCGAAGTGCTGGGCGCGCGGGAGCATTCGGCGCGGGACGCCGTGCTGGCGCTGGGTTGGATAGCCCTGGGTGTGCTGATCCTCATCGCCTCCGGGCCGGCTATCGACCTGATCGCACCGGTGGTGGCGATTGCCCTGGTCGTCGGTGGTGTGCTGCGGCTGCTGCGTGCTCGCCGCGGAACCACCTCGGTTCGTCTCGCCGCACTCCTGCTGGGGATCGCCGAGATCATCCTGGGCGTCGTGGCGCTGCGCTGGCCCGATGTGACGCTGCTGATCGTCGCCGTCCTGTTCGGCATCCGCACCGTCGCGTTCGGCGTCTCCACCGTGTGGGATGCGGTAACCGGCCGCCGCGCAACGACCTCCGGAGCCGCCGAACCGGCACGCTCGCGCTGGGCCGGCTCCGGCCGGGTCCTGGCCGCCGCGACGGCGCTGCTGATCGCGGTCGCCGCCGCCCTCACGAGTGCGCATCTGCGTTCGGGCACCCCGCGGGTCGACGCCTTCTACACGGCTCCGGACGAGATCCCGGCCGCCGCCGGCACTCTGCTGCGCGCCGAACCCTTCACCCGTGACGTCCCCGGCAACGCCCGCGCCTGGCGGATTCTCTACACGACGACGCTGGACGCCGACCGCCCCGCGCTCGCCAGCGGAATCGTCCTGGTGCCGGAACGCGAAGCCGCGGAACCGCTTCCGGTGATCGCCTGGGCGCACGGCACCACCGGCTACGCGCGACCCTGCGCACCCAGCCTCGCCACGCACCCCTTCGAATCGGGCGCGCTGCCCGCCCTGGATCAGATCGTGGAATCCGGCTGGGCGCTGGTCGCAACGGATTACATCGGGCTCGGGACCGAAGGCTCGCACCCGTACCTGATCGGGCAGGGGGAAGGCCGCTCGGTGCTGGATGCCGTCCGGGCCGCCCGGCAGCTCACCGATATCCGGCTGGCCGATCGCACCGTGGTGTGGGGGCATTCGCAGGGCGGCCACGCCGCGCTCTGGGCCGGGCTGCTCGCACCCGGCTACGCCCCGGAGGCCGGCGTGATCGGCGTCGCCGCAATGGCTCCCGCCAGTGACGCGGTCGGCCTCGTCTCGCGGCTGCCCGAGATCACCGGCGGCAGCGTCTTCGCCTCGTACGTCGTCGCCGCCTACACCGCGCACTATCCCGACGTGGATTTCAACGCCTACATCGATCCCGCCGCTCGCACCCTGGTCCGGCAGATGAGCGAACGCTGCCTCGCCGAACCCGGCGTGCTGGTCTCGGTGCTGTCGGCGCTGTCGCTGGAGAAGGACCGCCCGATCTTCGCCACCGATCCGCTCTCCGGTGCGCTGGGAGTCCGCCTGCGCGAGAACATTCCGGCGGGCGCGCTCACCGTGCCGGTCCTGCTCGCACAGGGCGCGGCCGACACCCTGGTCGACCCGGCTGTCCAATCCCGTTACGCCGCAGCGCGATGCGCCGACGGCTGGAATCTGGACTACCGCGTCTATCCGGGCCGCGACCATATCGGCGTGGTCGCCGCCGATTCCCCGCTGATTCCGGATCTGCTCGGCTGGACCCAGCAGCGGCTCTCCGCGCTGCCCCAGCAACCCGCCTGCCCGCCGCTCGGGTGAATCGCCGTAGCGCGATGTCCGCCATTATCGGTGTCTATTCGCCGCGTTTCCGACGGCCGTAACGCCGGTACGCGGTTTCACCTGGCGTAATACATGCGTAGTATTGCCGCATGGGGTTTGATTGGGCTGATTGGGCGCTGGCACACCTGATCGGCATCGATCCCCAGGAGGTACGCCAGGTTTTGGCCACCGCGCGGCGCTGGCCGCGCACGGCGCACGATGGAAATGTCGAAGTGCTCAGTATTTGGGGGCGCACGGCGAGCGGGCGACCGCTGATCATCGTGACCAGGCAGACCGACCAGTGGACGTGGATGATTGTCGGCGCCCGCGAAATGCACGACGATGAGCTGAAAGCCTTCGAACACTGGGAGAAGGAGAGCCGGTGATGAGCGAGAACTTCCCGTCGACCCCGCACGAGACGGCCGCGTTCCTGGATCGTCTCGTCTTCAGCGATGATCCGGTCCCCGCGGACCGGGTTCCCCCGCGCCTGCAGCCCGACGACGACATCATGGTCACGACGTCGATCCGCCTCCCGCTCTCCCTGCACGGCCGCCTGAAACAACTCGCCGAGGAACGCCACATAGGCGTCTCCACCCTTCTGCGCGAATGGGCCGAGGCCGCGGTGGCCGACCTCGACGACGAGAACCAGATGATCTCCCTGGCCGAGGCGAAACGGGCCCTGTCCCGGGTTCATCCCATCCACCGCGCGAGCTGAATTCCGAACGCCGCCTATGGTTCAGGGTCGGTCGTCCGCTATCCCCGACCGTTTCAGTCGGTGAAGAGGGTGGGGATCGTCAGGGCGTATTCGACGTCTTCGCGGCGGCCGAGCGTCACCAGCACGCTGCGGATCATGGTGAGACGGGCGGCGGCGACGGTCTCGGGGGTCGGTTCGCCGGCCGCTGAAATGCGGTAGACCACGTATTCGCAGGTGTGCAGGGCCGTGTCGAGATCCAGGGGTGAGGGGATCGGGCGGCCGAGGTCGGTGAACTTGGCGCGGATCAGGGCCCGGATGTCCTCCAGGGCGGATTCGCGGTAGGACGAGACGGGGGAGCCGGGGTCGTAGAGCTCGGCGAAGAGCGGGGACAGCATGGGCCCGTGGCCGCCGGCCCAGTACAGGTACGCCTCGATCATGTTGATACCCAGCTCGACCGGGACCTCGGTGCGTTCCAGCGCCGAGCGGATGCCGCCCACCAGATCGTCGTTGGAGACCCTGAGCACCGCGTGCAACGGTTCCACCGCGTTGGCGAAGTAGCGGTAGAACGTCGGGCGGGCCAGGCCCGCCGCCTCGATGATGCGGGCCACGCTCAGCCCGCGGGAACCGTGCTGGGCGAAGACCTCGGCGGTGGCCAGGATGATCCGGGCGCGGACCTGATCGGCCTGCTCCTCGGTTTGCGGCGGACGGCCGCGCCGGGTGGGCGAGGCGGCGGTCACGGGCGTGTGGCCCCGACGCGAGTGCGCGTGGTCGGCGCGAGGCTTGACATGAGGTGTGTCACGACCATTAATCTAACACTAGTGTTCACCTAAAATTGGTGTTCAGAAAATAGTGGGCTACTGCCCGCGATATGCCTATCGAGAGGGCGACCAATGACGACTGCCCCGCAGCTCGCCACCGCCGATGCACTGCCCTTCGACCTCGTGCAGCGCCTGCTGGGCCATGCCGTGGCCGGCGGCGCGCCCGCGGTCGAGGTGTTCGCACCGGCCACCGGCCGCAAGATCGCCGACCTGCCGCAGTCCTCGGTCGCCGATGTGGAGACCGCGTTCGCGACCGCGCGCCGGGTCCAGGCCGAATGGGCCGGGACCCCGATCGAGGAACGCGTGGCCGTGCTGCGCCGCATCCACGATCTGGTGCTCGCCGAGCAGGACACCATCCTGGACATCGTGCAGACCGAGACCGGCAAGTCCCGGGTGCACGCCTTCGACGAGGTCTCCGACGTCGCGGTCAACACCCGCTACTACGCCGCCGAGGGCAAACGCATTCTGGCGCACCGCAAGCCGCGCGGCGTCATGCCGGTGCTGACCCAGGTCGAGGTGCGCAACCGGCCCAAGGGCGTGGTCGCGGTCATCTCGCCGTGGAACTACCCGCTCGCGCTGGGCGCCTCCGACGCGCTGCCCGCGCTGCTGGCCGGCAACGCCGTCGTGGGCCGCCCGGACAACCAGACCGCGCTGACCCTGCTGTGGGCCATCGACATCGCCGAGCGCGCGGGCCTGCCCAAGGGTCTGTGGCAGGCCGTGCTGGGCCGCGGCGCGACCCTCGGCCCCGAGGTCATCGCCCGCGCCGACTACGTCGACTACACCGGGTCCAGCGCCACCGGCCGCACCATCGCCCAGCAGGCGGGCGAGCGGCTCATCGGCTACTCGCTGGAACTGGGCGGCAAGAACCCGCTGCTGGTACTGGGCGACGCCGATGTCTCGGCCGCCGCCAAGATCGCGGTCCGTGCCTGCTTCGCCTCGGCCGGTCAGCTCTGTGAGTCGATCGAGCGAATCTACGTGCACGCCAACGTCTATGACCAGTTCGTCACCGAATTCGTGGCCAACACGAAGAAGCTCGAGCTCGGTAAGGCCCTGGACTACGGCTACGAGATCGGCTCGCTCACCTTCCCGCGCCAGATCGATACCGTCAGCTCGCACGTCGACGACGCCGTCGCCAAGGGCGCGACCGTCCTCGCGGGTGGCAAGGCCCGCCCGGACCTGGGCCCGTACTTCTACGAGCCCACGATCCTCACCGACGTGCGCGAGGGCATGACCGTGTACCGCGAGGAGACCTTCGGGCCGGTCGTGTCGGTGTACAAGGTCGCGAGCGACGACGATGCCGTCACCCAGGCCAACGACACCCCGTACGGTCTCAACGCCAGTGTGTGGAGCCGCGATACCGAGCACGGGCGCGCTGTCGCCGCGCGGATCAACGCCGGGTCGGTGAACGTCAACGAGGGTTTCATCGCCGCGTGGGGCTCGATCGCCGCGCCGTCGGGCGGTCTGGGCATCTCCGGCACCGGCCGCCGGCACGGTCCCGAGGGGCTGCTCAAGTACATCGACACCCAGACCATCGCGGTGCAGCGCGTGCTGCCGATCGCGCCGCTGCCCGGTATGTCCGAGCAGCTGTGGGCCAAGACCATGACACTGTATTTGGGTGTCATGAAGAGCTTGCGGCAGAAATGATCCGGCGAGAACTTTGGACAAGGGGAGCGGCAGGGAATGAAGAACGTAGCGGGTAAGAAGGTCCTGGTCACCGGTGCGGCGATGGGGCTCGGAAAGTCCTTCGCCGAGCACGCGGTGCGCGAGCAGGCCGCCGACGTGGTGCTGTGGGACATCAACGAGATCACCCTGAAGCAGACCGTGGCCGAGCTGACGGCGCTGGGCGGCAGCCGGATTCACAGCTACGTGGTCGACGTGTCCGACCGCGACGCCATCGCCGAGGCGGGTGCGGCGGTGCGCGCGGAGGTCGGCGATATCGACGTGCTGGTCAACAACGCCGGCATCGTGCGCGGTAACGGGTACTTCTGGGAGACCGAGAACCGTACCGACATCGACAAGACCATGGCGATCAATTCCCTTGCCCCCATGTACATCACGCTCGAGTTCCTGCCCGCGATGGTGGCCGGCTCGGGCGAGGCTCGGGTGCTGAACATCGCCTCCTCCGCGGCCCTGGTCGCGAACCCGCGCATGAGCGTGTACGCCGCGTCCAAGTGGGCGGCGCTGGGCTGGTCGGATTCGGTGCGGCTGGAGCTCGAGCAGGCGGGCAAGGACCACGTCAAGGTCACCACGGTCTGCCCGACGTACATCAACACCGGAATGTTCGACGGCGCCAAGGGTTTCCTGTTCACGCCGATCCTCGAGCAGGACCACGTGGTGGACACCTCGTGGGCGGAGATGAAGAAGGGTTCGGCCCTGGTGGTCATGCCGTGGACCTCGCGCCTGAACCGCGCGATCTCCGGGCTGCTGCCGCTGAAGGTCCGCGACTTCTACCTCAACACCGTGGGCGTCTACACCTCGATGGAAGAGTTCACCGGCCGCAAGTAGAGCGGTTCGCGCGATGGCCCGCTCCCGGTGTCGGCCGGGGCGGGCCATCGCGTCGTTCAGGCGGTGAGCCTGCCGAAATCCTCGGCCGCGACCAGCTCGGTCAGCGATCGGATGACGGTGATGCCGTCACCCGAGTTGCCGGTGCCCGTGCGGTCGAGCCAGTAGGCCCGCAGGCCCGCGTCCCGGGCGCCGATCCCGTCGGTGTCGTAGCGGTCACCCACGTAGGCCACCTCGCCGGGCGGCAGCCCGAGCATGGCGCAGCCCGCCAGGAAGATCGCGGATTCCGGCTTGGCCGAACCGAATTCGGCCGAACACAGGATCGCGTCGCCGAAATGCTCGTGCAGCCCCACGGCCCGCAGTTTGCCCATCTGATGGTCGCGCGCGGAATTGGAGACGACCCCGAGCGCGGTCCGTGCCCGCAGTCCGGTGAGGGCCTCGGCGACTTCGGCGAACGCCACCCAGTTGGTGTCCCGCCGCGCCGCGTACCCCGCGAACCACGCGGCCGGATCCTCGGCCCGCACCCCGATCCGCTCCAGAAATCGGGTCGTGCGCAGCAGCTGCTGTCCGTGAAAGGTCAACTCGCCCGCCAGGAATCGCGGATACTCCTGCTCTTCGAGCTCACGCCACAGCGCCACCGCCGCGTCCTCGGAGTCGAACCGCTCGACCAGCCCCTCGGCCCGCAGATGCCGCAGAATCCCCACCCGCGCCGTGGCCGAGTAGTCGATCAGCGTGTCATCGACATCGAACAAAATCCCGCGAATACCCACCACCCCAAGCTACCTCCCCGCCCCGACCCCCACCCGCCCCGCCACACCCGCCCACCCGGCGTGAGCCGAGTTTGCTGAGCTGCCCGGTCCTCAATAGCAATTGACTGGCAAATTTAGTCACCGTGGTCGAGCAGGGAGCCGCCGAGTCCGCGAGACCCTGTACCTGCCGGATCGGTAAGCGCCGTCCCGCTCGAATGCATCCTGCTTGTCCGGCCGCCGGCGTGCACTCGCAGCAGTTGCATGTCCTGGGCACCCGCATCCTCGAGCAAACGCGCGCGGGGTCCGGACGAGACCGCCGAGCTGAGCCGACGCAGCAACTCCGGGCTCTATCCCCTTGCGGGCGAGTGTCTTTGCCGCTCGATGCCGCCGGCCCGTCCGGCTGCATCGAATGCGGCTCCACCTGATCGCGGGGCGCCGAGCCGGCGGGGCACCGAACCATCGCGACCTCCGGCGAAACCGGTCGCCTCGAGGCTGGTGCGCCGATCAGTCGGGGCGGGTGCCTATGACCACGGTGGCCCCGCGTTCCTCGTCCTCGGCGACGCGGGCCGACAGGCCGGCGGCGCGCATGATCGCGGCGGCCGGGTCGGCCTGGGCATCGGACTCCTCGACCAGCAGGTGGCCGCCGGGGGCCAGCCAGTGGGGGGCCGCGGCTGCTATGCGGCGGAGGAGATCGAGGCCGTCGGGGCCGCCGTCGAGGGTCACGCGGGGCTCGTGGTCGCGGGCCTCGGGGGGCATGGTCGCGATCTCGGCGGAGGGGACGTAGGGGGTGTTGGCGAGCAGGATGTCGACGCGGCCGGCGAGGTCGGCGGGGAGGGGCTCGAACAGGTCACCCCGGTAGACCGGGAAGTCGTGTGTGGCCAGGTTCCGACGGGCGTACTCGACGGCGTGGGGCTCGATATCGGTGGCGGTCAGTTCCGCCCGAACGCCGTGGGCTGCGAGGTCCACAGCTAACGACAGGCCCAATGCTCCACTACCGCAGCACATATCGACGACCACGGGATTGGCATACGTGGCTTCCTCGAACCGGCACAGCGTCGGGAGGGTGTCGTCGTCCGAGTGGATCGGAGCGGCGCCGCGGCTCATTTTCCGCTGCATCGCCGCCCAGTCCCGCTCGGTGAGTTGCGACGGTTCGGCGGCAGTCTCCCGAGTCCGCCTCTCGACCAGGTCGAGGGTCAGGGCAACCGCCTGTTCCACCAGGAAGGCCGTGCGCTGTCGGGGAACGAAGACGTGCGGGCCGACCACCACGCGCAGGCCTCGGAACTCGGCCCAGCCGAGGAGGTGCTCCAGGGGAGAGCCCGCTACGCGTTGGGCGACAAGGGTTTCCAGGTGGGCGGGGTCCGATGCCGCCGCCAGGAGCAGGACGGCCTCGTCTTCGGCGAAGACGCAGCCGGCCGTGCGCAGGCGGTGCACCAGGGTGTCGAGGTCGTGCGCGCTCACCGGGTCATTGTGCGCCGCGGACCCGCGCCGAATCGACGCGGGTCCGCGGGAAAGGGGAGGTCAGCGCTCGGAGGGCAGGCGCATCGTCCGGGTGACATCGAGGTAGATGCCGCGCTGGCTGCTGCGCGCGGGCGGGGGCAGCTGGGAGACGAGCTGCTCGAGCGAGGTGGTCGCGCCGACCACCGGGATGCCCGCGACGATGAAGTCGGCCACCGCGCGGCGAATGTGGTTGGGGGAGGTCACCACGATGGCGCTGGTCGCGCCCGCCTCGCGCAGCATGGCCGCGCCGTACAGCGCGTTCTGCACGGTCGATCCGGCGCGGTGGTCGGTCAGGATCCGGCTGGCCGGAATGCCGCGCCCGATCAGCCAGCCCGCCATGGCCGCCGCCTCGGTGATCCCGTTCTGCGGGTTGCCGCCGGACACCAGGATCGGCGACATCGGGGAGGCGATGGCCTGCAACCACGCCGCCTGCATGCGATTCACCAGCTCGGGGCGCATGCTGCCGTCGGGCAGCAGCCCGTACCCGCACACCGCGATGCCGGTGCCCGGTCCGGCGATGGCCGGAATCGGGTTGGGCAGCGTGCCCACCGCCGAGCCGATCGCGTGGAAGACGTGCCGGGTGCGCCCGGCCAACTCGGGATCGATCACGTTCAGGCGGTTCAGCGCGACCTCGCGGGTGATCAGGTCACCGGCGTAGTCCGACCAGATGGCCTGCAGTGACAGCGCGTGCGCGTCATCGGGAGATTCGGCGAGCAACTGCCGCAGGTCGGCCAGTCCCGCGGCGTCGTCGCCGTCGAGGAAGTTGTCCTGGGCCGAGTTGTAGAGCGTGCCCGGGTCCGCGTACGCGGTGCCGGGTGCGAACAGGGTCAGGGCGGCGGCCGCCGCTACGAGCAGGGTGGGAATACGCCTGGCGATCTGCACTGCTGTCGACCTTTCCGAGAGATGGTCACGCATGCTTCCGAGCGGGTCTGCCTTCTTTGCTGAATAGTGGCTCGGTTCCGACTGAGAGCACGATACGGCTGGCGCGGGCCGTTGTCGGGGATTTGCCGTAGAGAAATTGCAGGTTTGAACGGACCTGTTACCGGCAACGCGCGTGGGCGCGCGGAAATCAGCGGAGAACGTCCCGCCTACCCAAAGGCGCGTGCGGCTCGCCCCGGCCCGCGGGTTAGGGTGTGAATCCGTGGACACGACTTCGCTCATCGGCAAGGAACTCGCCGCCGCCATCAATGCCGACACCAAGCAGCGCGCGGCCGCGCGCACCGAAGCCGGCAGCGCCCCGCGCCTGGCCCTGGTGATCGCCAACGACGACCCGGCCAGCGCCTGGTACGTGAAGTCGCTCAATCGCGCCGCCGAGCGCAACGGAATCGTCTGCGAGAACGTCGATCTCGGAGTCGAGGCGACCGCCGAGGAGATTCGCGCCAAGCTCGCCGAACTCTCCGCCGACGCCACGGTGGACGCCATCATGCTGCAGACCCCGCTGCCCAAGGGCGTCGGCCTGGACGATGTGAGCCTGTCCATCGCCGCGGCCAAGGACGTGGACGGGGTCAGCCCGCTCTCGCTCGGCCTGCTCGCCTCCGGCCTGCCCGGCTTCCCGCCCGCCACCTCCGAAGCCGTGGTGGAACTGGCCAAGTTCCACGGAATCGCTTTGGAGGGACGGCATGTCGCGGTCGTCGGCCGTTCCAACGTGGTCGGCAAGCCGCTGACCCAGCTGCTGCTGGCCGAGAACGCCACGGTGACCGTCGCGCATTCGCGGACGCGTGACCTGCCGGCGATCACCTCGGCCGCCGACATCGTGGTCGCCGCGGTCGGCCGCGCGGGCCTGATCACCGCCGACCATGTGCGCGAGGGCGCGGTGGTCATCGACGTGGGCACCAACGAGGACGACAACGGCAACATCACCGGCGACGTGAACGCGGAGTCGGTCACCGGCGTCGCCGGCGCACTGAGCCCGGTCCCCGGCGGCGTCGGCCCGGTCACCACCGCGCTGCTGATGCGGCACGTGGTGCAGGCCGCGGAGAACGCGAATCACTGAGCGCGGCACGCTGATTCCCCGCTGACCGGGCGGGTGTCGACCCCGCTCGCCGCGTACCCCGGATCGGCCGCGCGTGGTCGAATCCGCCTCTCTCGGTGGAATCGGTCTGCGCACAGCCCGAGTCGGCCCCCGGACATCGGAATCGACGCGCGTACAGCCGAGTCGGCCTGCGCACATCCCGAGTCGGGTCGCGCACGTCGGAATCGCCGCGCGTACAGCCCGAGTCGGCTCGCGCACAACCGAGTCGGCCCGGCCAGCGGAGGCGGCCCAGCGCAGCGGAGAATCAACCCGTACGCAGCGGAACGGTGCGGGATTCATGCGAATCCCGCACCGCCGCCGTCTATTCGGGGTGACCGCCTACCAGTGCACGCTCACCGGATCGCCGATTCCGACGTTGTCGTAGAACCATTCGGCATCACCGGGCGCCAGGTTGATGCAGCCGTGGCTGACATTCGCGTAACCCTGTGAATCCACCGACCATGGCGCGGAGTGGACGAAAACACCGCCCCAGGTGAGCCTCTCGGCGAACTCACCCTCGATCAGGTAGCCCTCGGACGAGTTGAGCGGAATGCCGATGGTGCGGGAATCGAAGGTCACCGAGCGGAACCGCTCTAGCACCGGGAACGTGCCGACCGGGGTTTCCCAGCCGGGTTTGCCCATGGACGCCGGCATGGTGCGCACCGGGACGCCGCCCATGAAGACGGTGAAGGTGTGCGCGGACATGTCGGCATCGGCGCTCACGCCGCCGTTCGTTTCGAATTGGGTGTGCAGGCGCCCCACCGACACCGTGATCGGCGACGAGGTGGGCAGGTAGCCGGCCGACGTCCATGTCAGTTGTCGATCGTCCACCCAGGAGAAGTTGCCCGCCAAAGTGGTGCCGGCGCGAATGTTCACTGCCCGCTCGGCGCGGGCGCGATCCTTCACGGGTTCGGCGAACCGCACGTTCACGGGTGCGGCAATTCCCACTGTCTGACCGGGCCCCGGCGTAATCGCCTGCACCGCCGGGAGATTGGGTGCCGATATCAGCACCGCCCCTGCGGCTCCGGACCCGAACGCGGCTGCCGCCGCCACTACGGTTGCGACGAACATGAGACGAATCGCGTTCCGCATTGGTTCCATCCCTTCACACAGGGGTGTGGTCCTGGACGCTCAGCCTATGACCGATTCGCCCTCGGCGTACGGAAACGTGCCCGCTTCGTGACCTACGCATCGGCGTGGAAGATGGACGGAAAGCCGCTGCTCTAGTAGTGATTCCCCCGCTGACAAGGGCTATTGGGACGAATGTGCCGATTTTCCGGCGGCACCCGCCCGGGCGTGGCGAGATACCCCCGCCGCGCGGATTTGGCGGTGTGTCAATGCCACTGCCGCCCGAACACGGCGGTCGCCCGCTGCCCGTAAGCGCCCCCGGAGCACAGTCGCGCGGCGGCTGACCGACCCGATGGTCCGGTATCCGGAGGGCCGCGGATTCACCGCCGCAGATTCCCGGCCGGACCGGACCAATCCGACGACCAGATGGTGGTGAGGCACTGCGCGCTGTCCGCCGGTATGTCGACGTCCAGGTACTCCCGGCGGATACGTGATGCCGTGCCGGTCGGATACACGAGAGCCCCGTCCGGCACCGGACGGGGCTCTCGTGCGACGCGGGTCGATCCTCAGCCGGTGATGGCCTCGACCACGTCGTTGTGCAGCGCGTCGGCGCGGGCGATGACCTCTTCGATCTGCTTCAGCACCGGCGCGAACTCCGCGCCCGCCACCCCGTCCAGCGACGCGACGTTGATGGCGATGTTCAGCTGCGAGCTGGCCACCGCGGCCCGGGCGGCGTCGGCGGCCGCGCCGATGTCGGTGACCACGTTGGGGTTGCCGATGGGCAGCAGCTCGGCCGCCAGGGAGACGACCTCGTCGGCGGCGGCGACCACGGCCGCCGGGACGCGAGCGGCCTCCAGCAGCGCGGCGGTGATGGCCTCGGCCCGGCTGGCCTTGTCCGCCTCGGACTCCTTCGCCAGCTTGTACGCGGCCCCGACCGCGGTGAAGGCGGCGGCGTCCGCGTCGGCCAATGCGAGCGCGCGTTCGCGGGCGGTGTCGGCGGCGGCGATGATGCGATCGACGACCGGGCGGTTGTCGGCGTCCTTGGCGCGGGTGGTGTAGCGCGCGACCATGGCGACCAGGGCGGCCCCCTGTGCGGCATGCAGCGCGGCGACCGCGCCGCCGCCCGGCGCGGGCACCTTCGCGGCCAAGTCCTCCAGGTAGGCCTGCAGTGTCGAATCACCGAAGCTGGTGCCGTCCTGCGCGGCGTCCTGAGTCATGAGGAATGGCCTCCCTTGGGATTGCGGGTTTTTCGCACGCGTGGGCGCACGTTGTCCCCGCTCACGGTACCGGTTGCCGACCACCGCCCCGACTCCGGCAGCCCCGGCCGATGTGAACCGGAAATCGCATGGTGAGTAATGTCCCGACTATGCGTATCGGACTGTCGATACACTAACCCGCAGTTGTTTATGCAGGTCAGGGGTAGAAAAGGCCCCTCGGTGCAAGCTAATTCCCGCCCGATTCCCAGATCTCTCCCGGAATTCTCGGGTTCAACGCCTCCAACTCATCGGCGTTGTCCACCACCGCCATCCGCTTGCGACCACGATCGATGTAGTGCCTCTGCGCCATCGACAGTTTGCCCTCGGTATGCCCCAACTGCGCACTCACCCGCTCATCGTCCTCAGTGACCACCGCCAGATGCGTCGCGACCGTATCCCTCAGATCCGACAACCGGAACCCCTGCACCGGACCACCCCGCCGTACCCGGAAAGCCAGTTGCCGCGCCGTCGGCACGCTCACCCACGCCTTCGACCCCTGAACTATCGGAAGATCCATCGACGCGGGTTTGACCCGCAACCTCTCCGCCTCCAACTCCCCAGCCAACCAGGACGGCAACGCGACCCGATACGGATTGCCGGACTTGCGATCCTCGTGACGGTACGGCTCCACCCCCGGATGCCAACGCACTGTGGCCGCCACGTGCAACACGGTCCTGGTCGATCCGTCATCCAGGGTGTGAACACTGAGATCGGACCACCTGGCGGCCAGCGCCTCGCCGGGACGAACCCCGGTGCCCAGAAGCAGCATGTACAGGATCGGCAGGTAGGAAGAATTCGCCGGCGTCGTGAGGATCTGTTCGAACATCGCACACTGGGCCGCCTTGTCCATCGGCCGTGGAGTCGTGACCCTGAGGGCGGGCCGTGGAACGTGTGGCATCGGATTGTCCGCAGCGGTGATGCCCCGCCCTTGGATCGCGAGCCGGTACCCCTGCCAGAGAAGTTGGTAGTGCTTTTCGGCCCGAGTCGGCGCCGACTCGGCGACCTCGTCGAGGTAGTCGGTGATGTCTGCGACATTGGCCGACTCTGTGATGGACAGGTTTCCCAGTTCGGTTTCGAGCTTGAACGCGTCCGGGTTCGGGTTGTGGCGCACGCGATTGGTGGACTCGCAGATCATCCGATGGTTGTTGTCGTACGAGTCGCGCGACATGGTTCCGACGTCGACGCGTGCCTTCCACTGCTTGTCGAGTTCAGCGAAAACCAAGCTCATCGAATCGGTGGGGGAGAACTGAACACGGCGACTGGTGCGCTTTCGTTTGGTTTTCCGGCGGATGTTGATCTCGAAGCGGCGCATCCACTCCTCGACGCACTCTCTCTCTTGGTGCGGCCTTTGGACGACGTGCGAACCTCCTCACCCGTGAGTGCGCGATGGCGGACGCGATCGAGCATCCAGCCGCCCTTCGGGTTTCGAACGGGGATGAGGTCTTCTTTGTCGGGCAGCTCACCTGGTCCGTTCATCGTTCACGCCACCCGCTGCGAGCTTGTCAACTGACCGTCTTCCCACGCGATGACCTCCGCCAGCAAGTAGCGAACTCGGCCACCGAACCGGCTGAACGGCGGCCCGATTCGCGGCGTGGTCGAGGCCCAGTTGCGAAGTGTCTTCTCCGAGAACCCTGTTCGAGCGGCGACTTGAACTCGACATCCCCTGGAAGTAGATGATGACCTTCAAACAGCGTAAGGGTCGTATTGTCCGGCAGCGTCCGCAGTGGGTGGTGACCGCGCACAAGTGCCGAGACCGTCGGCCGAAGCATCGTGACGCGGGCGGATATCGGTGGGGTAAGGCCAGCGGAAAAATCGAGGCCGGTCGGGCGGTGACGGTCTACAACATGACTGTCGCCGACGATCACACCTACACCGTCGACGGCGTAGTCGTGCACAACTGCGTGAATCACTCGCAGGCCAATACGCAGAAGGCGTACGAGCAGGGGTTGTCGTTGTTCGACTTGGATGACCCGGATTTTGATGCGCGCGTGACGCGTTCGGAGCGGGATCGGGCGACTGCGAACTGTGTGCTGCACTACGCGGAAGTGCATCGGCCGCGGCTGATCCTGGTCGAGTGCACGACCGAGCTGGTGTCGTGGGGGCCGGCGATTCCGGGGAAGCCGAAGATCGGTGACGGGTCGACGTATCGGTGGTGGTTGAAGCAGTTCGAGAACATCGACTACCGGTACAAGGAACTGCGGTTGAATTCGATGTCCCGCAGTCTCGTGACCGGCTGTATATCGCGTTCTGGGACAAGGCATTGCCGACGCCGGTTCTGGATCACTGCCCGCTGTCGTGGTGTGCCGAGTGTGAACAGCCGGTGGAGGCGGTGTGGTCGTGGAAGACCGGCATTCCGCTGACCGGGTCGGTGCGATATGGGAAGCAGTACAACTATCGATGCCCGCGGTGTCGGCGTGAGGTTGTTCCGCCGATGGCGCCGTCCGTTCGGGCGCTGGATTTGACCACTGTGGGTACGCGGATCGGTGACCGGAAGAAGCCGTTGGCGCCGGCGACGATGGCGCGCGCTGAACGGTGCCGTCAACGGTTCGCTGAGTTCCCGGCGATTCTGATGCCAGCGAAGGGTGCTCATGGTTCGGAGCGGCATCCGTGGCAGCCGATGTCGACCCAGACGAGCCAGCAGGAGACCGGGCTGCTTTCGACGGGCGCGGTGTTCGCTGCGCACCGGCACAACGGCGACGGCAAGAACTTCAGCTTGCCGATGGACACGGTCACCTCGACGCACGAGCTGGCGATGCTGTTCGCTGCGGTCAACAACTTCCAGGGTGCGCCGCGCGGTGTGGGGGAGCCGTTGCCGACCCAGGCCGCGTCCGAGACCCTTGGGTTGATGACCGGTGTCGTGCCGTACCGCAAGAACACGCTTTCGGCGATCAGTTCTGAGCCGATGCCGACGGTCACCTCCGAGCAGATTCCCGGTTTGCTGACCGCGGAATGGGCTGCAGCGCTGGCGGATCTGCCGTTGGAGGACTGCCACTTCCGAATGCTCGGCCCGCACGAGGTCGGCCGCGGCTGCGGGTTCGACACCACGTTCCCTGGGCACGAGGGCGAGTTCATCGTGTGGGGGAGCGCGCGTGACCAGGTGGACGGTTTCGGGAACGCGGTCTCGCCCGCGGTTGGTGCTTGGATCGGGGCGCGACTTCGCGCTGCGATTCACGCTGCGGATGTATCTGCGAACGAGTCGGCGGCGTGATTGGATGTCGCTGACTGAGCGAAATTGGTCGGTAGTGGGCGTAAACGGGAGCCCACTACCGAGCAGGCTCACTTCGTGAGATGGAAGGTTTTGAAAACGTGTGTACCGTCGGTTTCGTCCCAGTGAAGGTGTGAGGTCTCATGAGCGACTTCGAAATCGGCGATGGTTTCGAGGATGCTCTGCTCAGTGCCGGTGGCCCACTCTGTGACAGAGGTCGTCGTCTCGGTGCCGTCGCCGAGGCGAATTCGAATTGGGCTGTGTGCCAACAGTTCCAAGCACATTTCGGCCGACATTGGCTCTATCTTGGCCTCAAGGGACTGAAGTGAGATCTCGAATGCTCGGGCGGGGAACTGCCACACAGGAATTCCCATGTGCTTGTCGCTGACGGTTGCCATCAGCTCTTTGCCGGTTCGCAATACGAGGCGGCGCGTCTCGTCGTCCAGGTCCTCTGGAAGTATCCATTCCCGCATGTCCACATGCTAGGTCGATGCTGACGTGATCCACCGTCGCGACACACTTTGCGGGGTTGGCGTCGGATTCGTTGATCGCTGGTGGGCCGGCCGTGTCTTTAGGACCGGTCGGGACGCGTAGTTCGCTGGAGGAGCGGTCCGGCCGGCCGCGTGTGCTGAGTGGATGTGGCGGCGACCCCGAGGGGGGATGACCGCGCCTGAGATCGGGTTGACGCGCAATGACCAGCCGAAGAGCGTGGGAACCGGTGGCGAGGCAGGCGACACTGCGTTCGAGAACCTGCTCCAGTTGGAGGCCGCTCCGACATGGCCAGCGACCTTTGTCGCATTGGCGGGACGTAGCCGCTTCGACTGGCCTAGTCCTCGACGGTTTCGGTTGCTTTGTGCATTCGTATAGCGCGAGTGACTGTCTCGTCGTAACCTTCGCAGAGACTCTGAGCGGGTTGCGCATCGAGCAAGGGGAGAGTTGTCCAGTGGAGTCATCGCACGAGCTGGCGTGGCCGCACTGGTGGTCACTGCTAGGTGACAAACTTCAGTTCGCTCCGTTGGCAACCGATGTTCCCGCCGAACAGCTCGAAGCGGAGCTCGGCGAGGTCAACGATTTCATCGAGCGTTCGAGCATGTTGAGCTATGGCACCCATAGTGAACTGCTGCGCGTTCGCGTCGACGGCGTTCCAGTGTCGTTCAAGCAGGCCACGTCGGCAATGTTAGTTCGCAAGCAACAGCTTGAACTTGCCTTAGCTTCACGTGCTGCTGAGGAGCAAGTCGCCAAGGTTAAGGAGCGGCTCGAACATCGCGTTTCGGATTTAGATGTCCGGGAGGAACTCTCGGAGCTTCTCACTGAAGCGCAACGTCGACAATCCGAGCTAGACGCTCTGTTGAAAGAGGCTGGCGCTGTTCAAGACCGTGAGATCCGGAACGTTGAAATCCAAGAGCGGCGCTGGAAGATGCGCTGGAGTTTGCTGCAGCGTGAGCCGGTCGCAGTGCTTGTCGGTGCACTTCTCCTCGTTGTCTTCAGTGGCGTTGTTGTAGTCGCTATGTGGACGCACACGGACGTACCGGAGGTTGTGATCAACATGTTGCTCTTGATCCTTGGCTTCTTCTTCGGCCAAAGCTCCAGCGGGAAGGGCAATTCGTCCGAGTAGGCGCAACACTGGAGCTACAGTTGGAGGCGGCTCCATCTCTGTGGATGTCACTGTTCGGAGCGGAGGGGTCTCTCAGTAGTGCCCATGCCCCGCCGGTCTTCGCATCGCGCCTGGACTTCGCGACCTGTTAACGTCGGACGCGTGGTTGACGAGGCCGAACCTGGCGACGCGCTCAAGAATCAGCTTGCGCGTTTGCTCGACGATCGCATTCGCGCACTTGGCATCTCGGGCGCAGGTGCGGGTCGAATCGTGGGGGCTACGAAGGTCGAGATCTCGAACGCCAGGCACATGCGGTTCCATCGAATTGGAACCGATCGGCTCGCCGAATGGCTCGATCGACTCGGCGTTGACGTTGAACTCTCTGCAACATACCGCGAGGTCGACCTGTCCAAGGCTGAGCGGCCGGCGCGAGGACAATCTGTCCCGCAGTGATTGGCAGGCTCTCATCCGGACTATTCAGGCATGGCATGGCATGGATTAGTCGACATGGTCAACTTCGCCCGGGCTCTTATCATTCCGCAAGCCCCGCCAACTCGGATGGCGAAGACTTACGCCAGTGAACTCCCTGAACTCGACCGTGCCGACGATCCGCGGCACCACCCAACGTGCCTGCGAAGCAACATCCCTCGGAACCGCCGCACGAACCGGCGGCTCGGCGATCGCGAGTTCGTCCAAGTGGAACCGCAATGATCGTCGAGCCGCGGCCGTGAACCCAGTGCCGACCGCGCCCGCGTATCGGAGCGCGCCGTCCTGGCCTCGGCCGGCGACAACCAGCGCACCGAATGTTCCAGCCACGCTTCCACTCCCAGGCAGCCAGCCGACCACGACCAGGTCGAGTTGTTGCCGCAGAACCGTTTTCAGCCACGAGCGCGACCGACCCGGCGTGTACCGGGAATCGAGTCGCTTCGACACGATCCCCTCCAGGCCATGCTGCGCGCTCACCTCCAGCAGGTCCGCGGCCGGCACGTCACGCCAGAACGGGGGAGTCACGAGTGGAAGAGTGTCGAGCTTGAGCCCGTCGAGGAGCTCGCGGCGATCTAGGTAAGAGAGCGTCATGGTCGGTTCGCCGTCGACCGCGAGGACATCGAACAGGAACAGTTGCACCGGCACCGTGCGCATGAGTTCGTTGCTCGGGTTCGCGACATGCAAGCGCCGCTGCAACCGCCCGAACGACGGCGCACCAGTCTCGTCCTGGGCGACGATCTCCCCATCTACGATCATGTCTCGACCGCGGCACTGTTCGGCTAGGGCGTGGACGAGTTCGGGGTAGCTGTCGGTGAAGTCTCGCTGGTTCCGGCTGTACAAGCGCGGGTGACCGTCGCGGATGATGACGATGGCTCTGGCGCCGTCCCACTTCATCTCGACAGCCCACCCGGCGTGATCGGGTGGCTGTCCCGCGGTGGCGAGAATCGGAGCCGGCACGGCCATTCGGTCAGCGTATGTGCAGGTGCAGCGTATGGGGCTCTCGATCGGATCACGCTCGGTGCGCTCGCGTGTCTACTGGCTCAATGGTTGCCTCGAATACCAGACGTTTCAAGATTCTCGCCGGCCCGCAAATGCGTGCGACAGCGACGTGAGTTTGCTGAGAGGATGCCATAGTGAACTTGAAGCTCTCACTTGCACAGTCTCGGCAGTTTTGGCGAGCGCTCATGGCAAACGCCGTCTTCCTTGTCGACGATGCCCGCGTCCTCCTCGAACACGGGTCCGCCGGCCGCGCGCACTCGCTCATCGTTCTCGCAGGCGAGGAGCTCGCCCGAGCTAACGAACTCTATGAGACTGCTCATGCTGTTTGGACCGCAGGAGAAGGTGAGATAGTCCTCGCCAAGGATCACCTCGCGTTGTCCAAGTGGCACAAACCGAAGATCGGTGGAACCGAACGCTACGGACGGCGCCTGGAAGGCTTCTGGGGCGACTACGACACTCGACGCGAGCCGCGAGACTCTGCCACGCTCGATCGAATGAAGCAGGACGGGTTCTATGTGAAGAATGAACTTGGCCCTAGCGGCGAATTCGGATCGCCGCTGGACTTCGAGGTCGAGCCAGTCGCCGACGAGCTTCGGCGCATGGCTGGAGTTGTTGAGATGGCCCTGATTTCAGATCATTCGCGCATGAAGATGCTCGCGCCGGAGCGCTATGACTCCACCGGCATCCTGCAGAGCCGCCTTCTGCCGATCGCGCATCCTGAACTGTTCGACGATCACTTCGGCCAGGGCGGCGCGGACGCCTGACAGATATGCGCGGAAAGTGTCTGACATATCGAGCGCCCTGATTGTGTTGCAGCAGCAGCATTTTGGTGCCAGTTGCGACGACCGTCGGTATGCTCGATTGCTGTGGAGATAGTTGCCTGCATGCTGTGCGGGGCCAGTGATGCGCAGGAAAGACCTGTCCCTTTGCGCACGGTCACATGCGATGACTGCTGGGACAAAGCCAACCAGTTCCCCGAGCGTGAACCAGAGACTCCCGACGTCGAGTTGGTCGTCGATCAGCTTCGCGTTGCGCCGTCGGTCGATCCGCGGGAAGGCTCGGCGAGTCCGTGCAAGTACTGCGATCGCGAATACGCCTGGCACCGGACGTTGAATGGGCGCTGGCTGATGCTGGAACCCGGTGGCTACCCGACATCGAAAGTCCCGCCCGGCAAGCGTTGGCGCGTCGCCGGCGACGGCACCGCGGTCAATCTGGGTGGCGCCAACCCGACCGACGAATGCCGCATCACCCACTTCGACGTGTGCCCGACGAGACGCGCGCCGGAAGACGGCACCTTCCTGCTTTCCGTATGGCGGGCGAATCGACGCGAGTGGGCTGCTGAGCAAGGACAGTAGCGTTGCCAGCGCAGTAGCATGCCGAGATGAGTACACAGGAACAGATCGCATTCCTCGCGCGCGCAGTTGGCGCAACTGACCTGTGCAACATCGTTGCCGATGCGTCCATACCGCTTTTCCTGATCGCCGAACGTGCTGGCATGGACGAGGATGTCCTCGACCAGATCCTCTGCGGGCTTCGGGGGATCGAAGTGGGTGAGCTTGACGATATCTCGAAGGTTCTCGACTTCGATGCCAGCAGCTTTATGGATAACGTGGCGCGGCAGGTCCGCGACATGATCGCAAAGGACAGTGACCCGACACTCTGACTGGTACGCGCGTCCCACATTGACAGGCGCTCGAGAATGAGCGCATGTCCTTCCTCGGTCTGCAGGCCGGCACCTACCCCGACTGCCCGTTCTGTCAGCGAGTCATCCACCAAGACTATGTGGGCCGCTACGGCAACGTGGTCTGGTTCGAACCACTGAACCCGGTATCCGCCGGCCACATGCTGTTTGTGCCCACTCGTCACGCCACCAATGCGGCCATCGACCCGCAAGGTGCCGCAGAAGCGATGGAAGCCGCCGCGATCTACGTTCGCGACCTGTACGGCAGCGGCATCAACGCGAACCTGATCACCAGCATCGGACCCGCAGCGACACAATCGATCTGGCACACGCACGTGCATGTGGTTCCTCGACACGAGGGCGACGGGCTGCACCTGCCTTGGACCGGGCAAGTCAAGTCGTGACCGCGGACATCCTCGCGTTCGCACGTGACCTGGTTGCGGCCCTTGAGAACTCCCACACCCACAGCTTGCCCATCGTCCTCGGCGACCCCGACGACATGTTCATCGAGGGCAATGCGGCAATGTTGCGCATCAACGACACCGCCCGCAACAACCTGTATGGGTGGATGGACGCGCGCGAAGAGGTGTAGCCAGCTCGCGTTTCCGCTGGCACCTCCAGCAGATGGGCTACGACCCCGACGACATCACCGTGCAACTCGACCTCGCGTGGATCAGGCTTCTGCTGTGGCGCGAAGTCCAGGCTGGCGGCGATCCAGACATGCTCGGGCGTTGTTGATGTCAGGTTGATTGCATTCCACCGAATTCGAGATAGCTGTGAGTACGCTCAGGTTGGTCAGAGGTGGCCGGCCCTCATACCCGCCGAACAGCCGATGGCCGGCCCGACACCGAAGACACCGTCCAGTGCGAAGGATGGGTTGTCATGACGCGCACAATTCGAATCGCCGCGACCGCGGCACTCGCCCTGCTGATCGGCTCGCCCGCAGCTGCGGCGCTCCCGGCCGACGTCGAGCAGTCACCGCTCGAACCGACTCGGCAAACGTCGAGTATCGGCCAATACTGCTCGTCAGGATCACCACCCACCCAAACTGGCGACGGCCAAACGGTCTTCTGCGTCCAGGTCAAACGAACCGACGCCTTCGTCTGGTGGCCCGTGAACGAGGAACTGCCCGCCAACCCGAACGTCCCCGTGAAAATCGGCAGCACCTGCCTGGGAGAAGGGGAAACATGGGTCAGCGAAGAAGGACGCCCGATCGTATGCAAGAAGACCCCGAACGGCCGGCTTCGCGGCAATCTCGTGTGGCTCCTACAGCAGTAGCCGCGTGATTGTCTGTGCCTGTTGGTAGCGTTCAACCGTCACATGCTGATGTGATCCGCATAGACATTATCGAGCCCCGGAACCGACGCACACGGTCCGGGGCTCGATTGGTTTCATGCGCTAGGAGTCTCCGGTGTTCGGCGGGGTGACCTGTCTTCCGGGAAATCGCTTCTAGGATCGACGACTGCTCGATGCGAAGCACATCAGACCACGTGGAGCCATCCAGATACGACGTCACGTGCAATGGCATCTTGACCCAGCCCACGCTGCTGGGAAGGCTGACGCTCCAATACGCAGAACCACTTTCATGGACAACCCCGAATTCCGCCTTCTGCCTTGACTCGATGACCCGACCCTCCACGTGATGTTGGTCGGTCACGAACTGCAACGGAGGAGTGCCAGCGAACTCGACTACGACACGGTCGACATCTCCTGACTTGAGTACAAGGCGAAGTCGCAGGTCCGCGCTGCTGGTCGGCCTCTCAACGTACGGGTCCCAAACCGGTCGACGCTCTCTATAGAACCGGGCCTGCTCGATCGCGGCGAGAGCTGCGCTGGTCTGAGCTGACAGCTTGGCCGCCTCGGCCGAAGCCTCTGCAGCCTTGAGCGACCTCCTGGCAAGACTGCCTTGCCAACCGGCCACTCCAGCTGCAACCAGAGCGACGACGGAACTTGAGATGGCAACGATGATCGCGGGGTCTGTGTAGGTGGAGTCGGGCATGGATCGCTTTCTGCCGATCGCCAGTATGTTGACTGAAACACGAACCAGCACAGAAGGAACGACGCAGGTCCGGCTTCTTCGGGACCAAACACTATCGTGCCCGGTCGATCTCGAAAAACGGCAAGCACTCGGGCGGCGCCGACGTGATGAGCGCCGGTACGGGCAGCGAGCTAGACGGGAGCGACAGCCTCATCCCAGCCGATCGGCTGCCGGCTCTCCGCTAAAGCTTCCACCGCGCGCGCAACCCTCCCCGCAGCAAGGCACATCAGCTCCTCGCTGTACTCCACATCCGCCGCCGAATGAGCGTGCTCGCGCGGGTCGATCTGAGCGCGCACGTACGCGAGCGCCGCATGCGCTAGCTCATCGCGCGCGGCCACGAACGCATCCATCGCCTCGTACCTCGCTCAGCGGCGCCGGCGGATCGCTCACCGCACTGCCCTCGGCGGGCATCTTGACGACGGCATAGCCAGCAGCCAGAAGATTGCCTGCATAGTTCAGCGACTCCATCTGACGCCGGTGAACTTCCCACAGTGCCCCGAATGTCCGCTGGTCCTCAGTCCGAGCAACCCAAGCCTCAGGGGCCAGCAGTCGCGCGAGTTCACTCTGGTCCATCTCTCTTGCCTCGTTCCTTCTCGTGTTTCGTGGTCCGCTGGTATCGCTTGCCCGACGGGATCGGTTGTGCCGCATTCGAATCGCGGAGAGCCTGCCTGCGGCGCCAGGCCGCAAGGTCCGGTCGCTCACGTGGATGCGTCATCGTCGCCCCCCATGGGGGTGGGTCGGTCGCGGAGGGCGCCATTGCCCGCATCACCACACTGTGACTGCGAACCGACCCACGATCTAGCTGATCCAGCACGCCTCGTGGACGAGCCCGTCCCACGGGTGCTTGCAGGCGCTGCACACCAGCCGCCCGACCACACCCGCGGGAGCGTCCTCGGGGATGAAGTGCCGGCGGATCACCATCGAACGGCCATAGCCGAACTCGACAGTCCGCTCGATCTCGAACAACGGGTGCGGGGCGGTGGTGGTCATGACGAATTCCGTTCTTGCAGACCCATGGCATCCACTTCTGCGCCACCACCTGCCCCATCCCGCCGGCACTTCACGGCGGG
>NZ_JBEXUS010000054.1:0-53395 GCF_040614455.1 Nocardia sp. NPDC005978 | reverse complement strand
TCGGCGGCGAGATCCATCCGAAGCCTCCCTCGTCGATGAACGGCTGATCCCGGTCGAACGTGCGGGACCCGGGTCGAACATGCGGGATCCGGGTCCGAGCACCCAGGCGGCGGCGGGCGTCGACCTCGCGCTCGGCGCGGGCACCCAAGCCGCGAGCGGTGTGGATCTCGGCCTCGGAGCCGCAGCCCAGGCCGCGGTCGGCGCGGGCGCCACCCTCGATGCCGTCGTGGACGTGGCAGCGGGTGCGGCCACCGGCGTGGGTGCGGTCACGAATGTCGGTGCACAGCTCGGAAGCGGTGTGGAGACCGGCCTTTCCGCCGGATTGGGTGCGGTGACCGGTGTCGGTGCCGATCTCGCCACGGCCGTGGACGCGGTGGCTGGCGTTGGTGCGGGTGTTGACGCGGTGGCTGGCGTTGGTGCCGGTCTCGGTGCGGGTGTTGACGCGGTGACCGGCGTTGGTGCCGATCTCGGTGCGGGCGTGAATGCGGTGACGAGCGTAGGAGCCGGTCTCGGCGCGGGCGTCGGAGCGGTGGTGGATGCGGGCACTCAGACGGCTGCGGGCGTCGGCGTCGGGGCTGGCGCGGGTCTCGATGCGGGCGTGGGCGCGGCTGCGGACGTGGCCACCGATCTGACGGCCGGTCTCGGGGCGGCCGCCGACGCTGGGGCACAGGCTGGAATCGGTTTGGAGACGGGCCTTTCCACCGGGCTGGGAGCAGTCGCGGGTGCAGGCGCTGACCTTGCAGCAGGGCTGGTCGGTGGTGTCGGCGCGGGTGCGCAGGCGGCGGCCGGCGTGTCCGCCGGGGCCGATGCGGCTGTCGGCGCGGGCGCACAGGCAGGTGCGGGTGTCGGCGGAGCCGTGGATGCGGCCGTCGATCTCGCGACCGGTGTCGGCGCGGCTGTCGGGGCGGGGGCCGATGTCGGGGCCGCCGCGGCCGCACAGGCCGGAAGTGGTGTGGAGGCGGCGCTTTCCACCGGCGCGGGCGTGGCGGCGGGAGTCGGCACGGCCGTCGATGCGGCGGTCGGCGCCGGAGCCGGACTCGGTGCGGGCGTAGCCGCCGGTGTCGACGGGATCGCCGACGCAGGTTCGGCGGTCGGTACCGGGGCCGACGCGGCTGTCGGAGCCGCTGCTGGGCTCGGTGCGGGCGTGACGACCGGCGCGGCTGCGGTCACCAATGGGGTCGCCCAGGTCGGAAGTGGCTTGGAGACGGGACTTTCCGCGGGCGTCGGGGCGGTGACCGGTGTCGGCGCGGGTCTCGACGCCGGTGTAGAAGCCGCTGTCGGTGCGGCCGCCGGGGCGGATGCGGTGGCCGATGCCGGTGCTCAGGTCGGGAGCGGTTTGGAGACGGGGCTTTCCGGCGGGGTGGGGACCGTTGCCGGTGTCGGCGCGGGAGTCGACAGTGCGCTGGATTCGGCTGTGGACGGCGGGGCGGGACTGGTGGGCGGACTCGGTGCGGCCGCCGACGCGGGAGCAGGGTTGGGTGCCGATCTGGGAGCGGGGTTGGCCACGGGCGCGGACGTCGGTGCGGGGCTGAGTGCGGCCGCCGATGCGGGGTTGGGGCTGGGTGCGGGTGTCGACGCGGGGTTGGGTGCGGGTGTCGGGGCGGATGCGGGGGCGCAGGTGGGGAGCGGGCTCGAGACCGGGTTGACCGGGGTGGGGGACGCGGTGACGGATTCGGGGTTGGGTGGTGGGGTCAATCCCTGGGCGGGACTGGATGTTTCGCAGGCGTTCGGGGAGGGGGCCTCGGGGCTGGACGCGGGGCTGTTCGGGGACGGCGGGGTGGACGGCGGCACCGAGCTGGGGAGCTTCGCGGGCGGCGACATCGTCGGGGACATGTTGCATTCGTGACCGATGGTTCGGACCGAACGAAATCGACGGGCTTCTCGAAGGTGGTGTGATTCGCGGATGTTGCAGCAGGCGAACAGGTGTCGTGGTGCGCTGCTCGGGAGGGCGCATCACGACGGGAACTCGGGTTCGTGGTCTGCGGATCGCGGTGGCCGGGCCGGGCAGGCGCTCCCGGCCACCGCACACCGCCGAAATTCCAGCACTCCCGGTTTCGCCTCCGGGGGACCGACCGAGTGGGTCCTGTCTTCCGCTCGGCGGCAAATTGCCCTCGCCGCAGCGCCGCAGCGGCGCGGCCGGGCACGCGCCGCGGTCCTCGCGGGCCCGCCGGTACGTCGCGAAGTTGCTGCCGTGAACACGTGGAGGATGCCTGTTGACTGCCTGGGCGGGCAGGCGTCCGTGATTGTCGGTGGCCGTCGGAACGTCCGCGTCTCTGTGACCGGCGGCCCGGGGCCGAATACGCGAGCGGGCAGGCTCGCAGGCCGAGACATAGGCGCGCGGCAAGCACAAAGCGCGGGACCGGCATTGCGCTCGGTGCCGGTCCGCGCTGATCGCGGCCACGGTACGCCGGGTTCATGCGCACCCGGCGTGCGCTCGCCAGGAAACAGG
Organism: Nocardia sp. NPDC005978; assembly: GCF_040614455.1. Classification (NCBI taxonomy): domain Bacteria; kingdom Bacillati; phylum Actinomycetota; class Actinomycetes; order Mycobacteriales; family Nocardiaceae; genus Nocardia; species Nocardia sp. NPDC005978. The sequence goes on along the minus strand of NZ_JBEXUS010000054.1, from coordinate 50,946 downwards.
AGCCGGGAGGTGTGGGCAGTGAAAGATAGCCGCTATCAGGGGGTTCGAGCGGGTTCGACCGGCTCTGCGCTGGTCGTCGTCGTTCGAGGCCGGGATGCGTGGGTGACGTCGGATGTCAGCAGTGGGCGGGGATCTGTTGTTGGGGAGCGGAGTTGGGGAAGGGCGGAGCGGTGAGCTCGGACGTGGTGGGGGCGCGGGGGTTGTTGGCGGTGTTGGGGGAGGCCGTGGGGGTTGCGCGGGAGGCGGGGCGGGGGGACCTGGTGGGGCGGCTGGGGACCGTGGCGGGGCGGGTGCGGGACCCGCGGCGGCGGATCGTGGTGTGCGGGTTGGGGAATCAGGGGAAGAGCCGGTTCGTCAACGCGTTGATGAACTCGGAGATGTGTGTGGTCGGGGACGACTCGACCGGGGTGGTCGCGGTGACGCTGTCGTATGGGGAGCGTGAGCGGGTGGAGCTGGTGGTGGCGGGGGCCGAGGGGGAGGAGCCGGGGCGGGTCGAGGTGGCGGTGGGTGAGTTGGGGGCGGTTGTCGCCGGATCGGGGGCGGCGCGGGGGCGGATCGTGCTGGGGGTGGAGGTGCAGACGCCGAATCGGCTGCTGGCCGACGGGATCGTGGTGGTGGATACGCCGGGGCTGGGGGCGCACGGCGGCGGGGGCGCGGCGGCGGTGCTCGGGTGTGCGCCCACGGCGGACGCGGTGCTGCTGGTCAGCGACGCCTCCACCGAATTGACCGAGCCCGAGGTGGAACTGCTGCGGCAGGTGCGCGAATTGTGCCCGGCGACAGCGGTGGTGCTCGGCAAGGTCGATCTGTATCCGCATTGGCGGCAGGTGTTCGAAGCAGACCGGGGGCATCTGGAAGCCGCGGGCCTGGAGGTTCCGATCCTGCCGGTGTCGGCGGTGTTGCGGGAGCATGCGCTGCGGTTGCAGGACGAACAGCTCGGGCGCGAGTCCGGCTTCGGGCCGGTTTTCCAGTTCCTGCGCGAGCAGGTCGTCGCGCGGGACGAAGCCGCTCTGGCTCGCGCGGCGGCGGTCGACATCGCTTCCGCCACCGAGCATCTGGCGCTCGCGCTGGGCAGTGAACTCGTGGCGCTGCGCGATCCCGAGCGCGGCGCGGCCGCCATCGGCGAACTGCATGCCGCCAAGACCGCCGCCGAGCAATTGCGCAGGCGCACCGCGGTCTGGCAGCAGACCCTGGGCGACGGCATCACCGACCTGGTCGGCGACATCGACCACGATCTGCGTAATCGCCTGCGCGACATAGCCCGCACCGCCGAGGACTGGATCGACGAGAACGATCCGGGCAGGCACTGGGACACCGTCGAGGAATGGCTCGCGGGCACCGTCGGCACCGCCGTCGGCGACAATCTGCTCTGGACCCGCACCCGCGCGGTGCGTCTGGCCGAACGGGTCGCCGAGCATTTCGCCGAGATCGGCGCGGTCGATCTGCCGGACGTGCGAGAAACACTGGACGGCAACGGCTCTCGCTCGGGCGCCTGCACCCTCTCGGATCTGGAGCCCGATCTGGGCCTGGGTCACAAACTCCTGGTGGGGGTGCGCGGCTCCTACGGCGGCGTGGTCATGGCCGGCCTGGCCGGCACCCTCGCCGGCCTGTCCCTGGTGAATCCGCTGTCCCTGGGCGCGGGTCTGATATTGGGCGGCAAGGCCTTCCGTGACGACAAGCAGGCCCGCCTGCTCAAACGCCGCGCCGACGCCAAGATCGCCGTCCGCCGCTACCTCGACGACGTCGCCTTCCACACCGCCAAGGAGACCAAGGACCGCCTGCACCGCATCCACCGCCTGCTGCGCGACCATTTCACCGCCGTCGCCGACCGCACCCTGCGCTCGCTCGACGACTCCCTGCGCGCCGCCCAGGAAGCCGCCACCCTCGAGGCGACGGCCCGCACCACCCGGGCGACAGCCCTCGAACGCCGCCTGCACGCGGTCGCCGACCTGCGCCGCCGCGCCGACGCCCTGCTCACCCCCGCCCCACCCCACGCGGCGCTGCCACCCGCCTCCTGATCTGTCCCGCGGCCGGCAGCGCATCGCATCCCGCTATGAGGGCGGGCGGCACCGGGATCACCGGCGGCAGCGGGCGCACGACACGGTCATCGCGGCCGCTCCTGTTCCACAGGCATACGCGCACCTGGCGGCGACCGCGCTGTAGGTCGACGCTCGCTCGCCGGATGCACCGCGGCCTCACTCAGCGGGGCAGCGGCCGGGGTTCCCCACCTTGCGGCTCGCCCGCCGGAACCCCCCGGTCGCCGCCTGCCACCCAACCCGACGCGGCCACGTCGTGGAAATCGCGCCGCCACACCGCGGTCGGCGGCACACTCGTGCACGGGTCCGCGGACGCCGCACGATCTGCGAGCGCCGGGCCCGGCGGGTTGCGTGCGCACGACATGCGCGGAATCCACAGCCCCGTTCGCCCCGTTCGCCGGGGTTGCTAACAGGGAGGCCGGTTCGGGCGACAGGTTGGCGATGCGTGGAGGTGCGGAGTGGACGGTGTGAGCGGCGGGTTCGGGCTGGGGGCCGAGACCCGTGGATTGCTGGCGGCCGCGCGCCGGGGTCTGGGCGAGCGCGCCCGCGCCCAGGTGGAGGCGTGCGCGCGGCGGATGGACGAACCACTGCGGGTGGCGCTGGCCGGGCAGTTGAAGGCGGGCAAGTCGACGCTGCTGAACGCGCTGGTCGGCCAGGACATCGCGCCGACCGACGCGACCGAGTGCACGCGCCTGGTCACCTGGTATCGCCACGGCGTCGCACCCAGGGTCACGGCCCACTCCGGTGACGGCGCGCGCGCCGATGTGGTGGTCCGCCGCTCCCGCGGCGTGGACGGACTCGCCGGCGCGCACGGCCTGACCTTCGACCTGGACGCCCCGCGCTGGAATCCGCCGGGCGCGCGCGAGGTCGATCACCTCGAAGTGCACTGGCCCTCGGCCGAACTCGAGCGCACCACGATCGTGGACACCCCCGGCATCTCGTCGCTGTCGCGCGACGTGTCGGCCCGCACCTCGCGGCTGCTGACACCGGGCGCGGACAGCGCGCCCCTACCGAGCGCGGACGCCGTCATCTATCTCCTGCGCCGCCTCGACTCCGCGGACATCGACTTCCTCGAACGCATCGGCGCGGACGCGGGATCGGATCGGAACGGGGCGTCCGTGTCCGGCGCACATGCCTCGCACACGCCGAACGCGCTCGCGCCGCACGCCCGGCCCGGCGGCGGCACCGCGCACGGCGGGCAGGCTGCCGCGCCCGCCGCGCACAACACCCGCTCGGCAGCACCGCTCGGCGTGATCGGCGTGGTGTCCCGCGCCGACGAGATCGGCGCGGGCCGCCTCGACGCACTGCACTCGGCCCGGGACGTGGCCGCCCGCTTCGCGGGTGAACTGGAGCGAACCGGCCTGTGCCAGTCGGTGATTCCGGTGGCGGGCCTGCTCGCCTTCGCCGCCGCCACCCTGCGGCAACGGGAATTCGCGGCGTTCGAGGCGCTGGCCGCCGTCCCGGTGGACGATCTCAGCCTCGCGCTGCTCTCGGCCGACCGTTTCGGCCGCCCCGACCTGTCGCTCCCGGTGCCCCCGGAGCTCCGCGTCCACCTCGCCGCGCGCTTCGGACTCTTCGGCATTCGCCTGGCGGTCACCCTCATTCGGCTCGGCGTGCGCGATTCCGCCGCCCTCGCCGCCGAACTCACCCGGCGCAGCGGACTCGACGAGCTGCGCACCGTGCTCGACGTGCAATTCGCCCAGCGCGCAGAGGAATTGAAGGCGCATTCGGCGCTGACCGGCCTGGCCCGCATTCTCGCCGCGCATCCGGGCGTGACCGCCGACGCCCTGCTGCCGCGCGTGCGCACCCTGCTGGCGGATGTGCACGGATTCGCCGAACTCCGCCTGCTCGGTCACCTGCGCACCGGCGAATTGCCGCTGCCCCCGGCCGATCTCACCGAACTGCACCGGCTCATCGGCGGCGCGGGCGTGGCCACCCACCTGCGCCTGGACCTGCCCGCTCACGCGGACCTGCCCACCCAGCGCGCGTCGGCGCTGGCGGCGGTGCAGAAATGGCGGGCGCGCGCCCGCCATCCGCTCGCCGACCAGTTCCTGTCGAACGCCTGCCTGACCGCGGTCCGCAGCGCCGAGGGCCTGCTCGACGTGCTGCACGAGCCGCCCACCACACCGTTCGCCCGAATTCAGGGCCACAACGGCTGAGACTGTGCCGGACTGCGCCGTTCGCTCTCGCGACCGCGGGCAGGCGCTCGCCGATCGGGCCCGAGTCGCCGACCGGATGTTCCTGCCGGGCGCGAACGACGCCGCGCCCCGAGTGCGCGACGACGCCCCGGCGACCGGACCCGAAACCGCCGCCCGCCCCGCCGCGCGACGCGAGTCAGATACTCGGGCAGCCGGACTCGGGCCGCAGCCCGGTACCGGGGCCCGGGTCGCCAGGCCCGCGCGCGGGCCCGGGCCACCGGCTCACGGCGCGATCGCCGTGCTGCGCGGATCGATCAGGATCTTCGCGTGCGACTCCGGTGACGCCAGTGCCGAATACGCCGAATCGACCCCGTCCAGCCCGACCGTCCCGGTGATGAGCGGCGCGGGATCGACCTTGCCCTCGGCGATCATGTGCAGGGTGTCGCGGAACTCGCCCGGGTCGTAGCCGAGCACGAAGCGCAGCTCGATCTCCTTGTTGATGGCCATGGCCGGATGGATCGCGTCCGATTCCATGCACACCCCGACCACGATGATCCGCGACAGCGGCGGGGCCGCGGTCAACAGCTGATCGATCATTCCCGGCACGCCGACGCATTCGAAGATGACCGGCCCGGCGGGGCCCTTGTTGAACGTGTGCGCGGCCCGGAACACATACCACCAGGGCACATTCGGCAGCCGCCGCAGTTTCTCCATGGCGTCGAAACCGAGGTTGAGCACGTCGGTGACGCCGCTGATCCCGGATTTACGCGGCGCGGAGGTCCACGGGGAATCCACCCCGGGATCCACGACCACGTCGGCCCCACAGCGCGCGGCCAGTTCCCGCCGCCTGGGCGAGAAGTCGCTGGCCACCACGGTCCGCACCCCGGACGCCTTCAACATGGAGATGACCGCCAACCCGATCGGCCCGCAGCCGATGACGTAGGCCGTCTGCCCCTTCTCGATCCGGCTGCGCCGCACCGCGTGCCAGGCCACCGCCATCGGTTCGGTCAGCGCGGCGTGCTCGGCGGACAACCCGTTGGGCACCGGGAACGTCATCGATTCCTGCACGAGCACCTGTTCGGCGTACCCGCCGGGCGCCGCGGCCGAGAGCCCGGTCAGGTGCGGCTGGTCGCCGTGCCGCAGGATCGGCAGCGACACCACCCGGGTGCCGGGCTTCCAGCGCTTGCGCGTCTTGGGCCCGTAATCGACCACCTCGCCGCAGAATTCGTGTCCCATCACCACGCTCTGGTCCGAGCGCATGAAATGCTCGTACCCGGTGGCGACGGCCATATCGGCCAGCTCGTCACAGTGCAGTCTGGCGTGCAGGTCGGATCCGCAGATGCCACAGCGCAATACATCGACCAGCACCTGCCCGGCTCCCGGGGTGGGTGTTAGCAATTCCGACACCCGGAACTCGCCCTTGGTTACCGTCACCGCGCGCATCAGCTGACTCCTGTCGAAGTTCGTGGACAGTTCGAATTGTTCTCCCTCACCGCCCCGATAATGCGAAAACAGCCCACGGTTTCGGCATTTCGCCGGAATTCGCGGGCTGTTTCGCGGTTTTCAGGCCGGGGTCAGCTCCTCGGCGCGCACCTGGTCGGCCTGCGGCGCCAGCCGCGTGTCCCGGGGCAGGGCGAAGAATCCCAGGCACACCGCGACCATCAGGCCGATACCCCATTTCAGGGTGTAGTCGAAGGCGTGCGCGAAATTGGCCGCATTGGACTCGGGGCTCGTCACCACGGCATTGTCGAGCTGTCCGAAGAACACGATGCCCACCAGCGCCACACCCAGCGCGAGCCCCAATTGCTGACCGGTATTGAGCAGCCCGGACGCGGCGCCCGCCTCCCGGTCCGGAATCTGGCCGAGCAGCATATCGATGGTCGGCGCGACCACGAATCCGAAGCCGATACCGGTCACGATCAGCGGCAATACCATTTGCCAGGAAGCGAATCCGGCACCATATTCGACGCCCATCCACCCGTACAGCGCGAAGCCCGCGGCCACGACGACCCCGCCGCCCACGAGCACCCAGCGGCCGAAGCGCGGCGCCAGCACGCTCACCGAGACGCCCGCCCCGATGCCCGCGCCGACCGCGAAGAACATGGCGGTCAGCCCCGCTCGCATGGGCGACCAGCCCAGCCCGGCCTGCATGAACAGCGTCCAGATGAGGAAGAAACCGCCGAAGCCGATCCAGAACAGCAGCCAGCCGCCGAGCCCGACGGTGAAGGCGCGGGACCGGAACAGATCGAGGTCGACCAGCGGTGAGCCGACCGTGCGCGCCCGGCGCCGCTCGTAGGCGATGAACACCGCGAACACCGCGGCGGCCGCGCCGATCATGAGGAAGGTCCACGCGGGCCACTCGAGCCGGCGGCCCTCGGCGAGCGGATAGACCAGCAGCATGACCGCCGAGACGGCCAGCACCATGCCGGGAATGTCCAGGCGCGGCGCGATCGGGGACTTGGAATCGCGCATGACGATCGACGCCGCGGCGAACGCGGCGATGCCGACCGGGATGTTGACCAGGAAGATCGGCCGCCACCCGAGATCGAACAGATCCCACTGCACGAGCACCCCGCCCAGCGACAGCCCGACCGCGGACGCGGAACCGCCGACGGCGCTGTAGATGGCAATCGCCTTGGTGCGCTCGGCTTTCGGGAACGTGACCCGGATGATGGCCAGGATCTGCGGCACCATGAGCCCGGCCATGGCGCCCTGGACGAAGCGCGAGGCGATGAGCATGGCCGGATCGGTGCTGAGCCCGCAGGCCGCGGAGGCGAGGGTGAAACCCGCCATGCCCAGCAGGAACAGCCGCTTGCGGCCGTAGATGTCACCGAGCCTGCCGCCGGTGATCAGGACGGCGGCGAAGGACAGGACGTAGGCGGCGATGATCCATTCGATCTGCGCGTACTCCGCGTGCAGATCCTGCTGAATGCTCGGCACGGCGACGTTGACGATCGTCACGTCGAGCAGATCCATGAACCCGGCGGCCAGGACTACGGCGAAGGCTATCCAGCGGCGGGGATCGAGGGTTGTCGGAACGGTGTCGGATTCCACGGCGAGCTCACTTCGATTCGGTGGGGTGTTGGCGACTCCTCAAACTATGCACATGAAGTGATTATCACGCAACAGGGCAATCCATATTGGTGCCTTCCTGTAGGCTGGGGCGGTGACCGCTCCCGACCTCTCGCCGCTCGCCGCACATCCGGCGTTCCTGCTGGGCCAGCTGGGTTCGCACAGCGCGAGCCGTTTCGGTGAACTGCTGGCGCCGCTGGGCATCAAGCCGCAGCACCACGGCATGCTGCGGATCCTGCAGGCCAACGACGGGCAGTCCCAGCAGCAGCTCTGCGAGGCGCTCGGCATCCACCGCAACGTGATGGTCGGCCTGGTCGACGACCTCGAGAAGCGCGGCCTGGTCGAGCGCCGCAGGCATCCGGCGGATCGGCGCGCGCACGCGGTGCATCTGCTGCCGGCGGGTATCGAACTGCTGGTGGAATCGGCCCGGATCGCGACCGAGCTGGACGCCGAACTGCTTGCGCCGCTGGCGGAATCCGAGCGGGCGGTCCTCGTCGCGCTGCTGCAGCGGGCGGCGGTCGGCAACGGGCTGACCCCCGGCATCCATCCCGGATTGACGGTCGATCGCCCGGCCGCCGAGAACTGTGACACGGGTCACTGACGAGTCCTGTCACAGGCGGCGCCGGTGAGTGTCCAACCGGGTGAAGGCAATTCACTCGGAAGGACGAACACCATGGCAACCGTCGACGTACTCGACTCCTACCTCGCCTACACCGACGCCGGCAGCGGTGCGATCCCGGTCGTGTTCCTGCACGGCAACCCCACCTCGTCCCACATCTGGCGCAACGTGATTCCGCACGTCACCGGCGAAAACCGCGCGCTGGCACCGGATCTGATCGGCATGGGCGACTCCGGCAAGCCCGAGAGCGACTACCGCTTCGCCGACCACGCCCGCTACCTCGACGCCTGGTTCGACGCGCTCGGCCTGGACCGGGTGGTGCTGGTCGGGCACGACTGGGGCGGCGCGCTCGCGATGGACTGGGCCGCACGCCATCCCGGGCGGGTGCGCGGGCTCGCGGTGGTGGAGACCTTCCTGCGTCCCATGAGCTGGTCGGAGATGCCGCCGCAGGGCGCGGAACTGTTCCGCCGCTTCCGTTCTCCGGAAGGGGAGGAGATGGTGCTGGAGAAGAACATGTTCATCGAGTTCAACCTCCCCGCCTCCACTCGCAGCCTGTCCCTCGACGCCCTCGAGGCGTACCGCAAGCCGTACCCCACCCCGGCCTCGCGCAAGCCGATGCTGGTGTGGCCCCGCGAGTTCCCGCTCGATGGCGAGCCGGCCGACGTGGTCGCGATCATCGAGAACTACGGCCGCTGGATGGCCGAATCGCCCGAGGTGCCCAAGCTGGTCATGGGCGTGGAACACGGCGTCGGGCTCGGTTCGGCCGAGGCCATCGCCTGGGCGGAGCGGACTTTCGCCGCCGTCGAGACCGCGAACATCGGCCCGGCCGGACATCACTGCCCGGAGGATCAGCCCGACGCTATCGGGACCGCCGTGGCCTCGTGGATCGAGCGGCACGCCCTGACCGCGGTGCGGGCGGTAGCCTGATATCGCCGTGGCAGGGCCGATCACGGGGCCGGAGCACAGCTTCGCCCCGTGATCTCCGCCGAAGGTCCTTGCGCGCGGGGGCCGGCTTGCACAAGCTGGCGGTATGTCGATACAGCCCGGCGCTCCCGAACCCGCGGCGCCGGACGGCCGTTCGCTCGGTCACCCGCCCGCGCGCGACTCGGCTCCCGATGGGGCGAGCGAGCCGGATGCGGTCGCGGGTGCACTCGATCGGGAGTCGCTCGCCGTCGAGCGGCGGCGCGCCGCTGCCGAGCGTGGGCCGGGTGATGCGGACCGCGGGCCGGACGCCGCCGAGCGCGATCTGGTCGCGCGGGCGGTCGCCGGGGACCGGGCGGCGGTCTCGGACGTCGTTCGGTTGCTGCGCGATCCGATCTATCGGCTGGCGCTGCGCATGGTGTGGCGGCCGGCCGACGCCGAGGACGCCGGGCAGGAGATCCTGCTGCGGGTGGTGGGCAGCCTGGGTACGTGGCGGGGCGAGGCCAAACTGCTGACCTGGGCGTACCGCATCGGGGTCAACTACCTGCTGAATCTGCGGCGCAAGACCACACAGGAGGCGAATCAGGTCAGCCTGGACGAATTCGGGGCCGACTTGCGGGACGGCCTCGCCGAACAGGATTACCGGGGACCCGAGGCCGTGCTGCTCACCCACGAGGTGCGGCTCACCTGCACCCAGGCCATGCTGCAGTGCCTGGCCCGCGAGGAGCGGATCGCCTTCGTCCTCTCGGAGATATTCGAACTGAGCTCCGCCGAGGCCGCCTGGATCGCCGACGTCACCCCGGCCGCCTATCGAAAACGCCTGGAGCGCGCCAAGAAACGACTCGGCAACTTCCTCACCGCGAACTGCGGGCTCGCGAATCCCCAGGCGCCCTGCCGGTGTTCGCGCCGGGTGGACCGGGCGCTGCACCTGGGACGCGTGAATCCGCGCGAGCCCGTGTTCGCCGCCCACCCGATCACCCCGGACGGGCGCACCGTCGCCGAGGCCGAACGGCAGATGGTCCGCCTGCGCGACGCCGCCGCTGTCCTCGGCGCGCACCCGGACTACGCGGCCCCGCGGGCGCGCGCCGACGCGATCGCCGCGATCCTGGAATCCGGCGGTTTCCCGCTGCTGCGCTAGCGGTTCGCGGCGGTGGTCCGGACACCGGGAACCCCGGGCGCGGTGCGGGTTTCGGACCGCGCGCCGGGTGAGCTGCCCGATGTCCGGCGGCGCGTGTACGGAATCGCGCGGCCCTATCCGGCCATGGCCACTTCGCCGAGTCTTTCGCGCACGGCGGGCACGACGTCGCGGGCGAAGCGCCGGACCTGATCCACGTCGAGGCTCGGCGGCCAGAAGATGAAGGTGTCGAAGCGCGCGTTCCGGTGCAGGGCCGCGATGATCTCCGCCCACTCCGCGGCCGAGCCCCGGATCGGATCGGCGCCGCGCGGTCTCGGATGCAGGGCGCGGTCGCCGATTTCGCCGGGCAGGGCGGCCATGCGGGTGATGGCCCGCGGATCGCGGCCCGCCGCCAGCGCGGCGCTGTCGATGCGATCCTGCGCGTTGCGCCACTGCTCCCACGGCAGCCAGGCCGGCAGGGGCGCGACCCAGCCGTCTGCCGCGCGGCCGATGAGATCGAGGGCGCGCGGGCCGATGGCGCCGAGCCACAGCGCCATCCGGTGCGCGGGCGCGGGTCCGCCCGGCAGCCCGGCCACCGTGTACTCGGTGCCGCGCACGGTGACCACCTGTCCCGGTCTCCAAGCGGAACGAATGATCTCCATACCTTCCGACAGGGCTCTCAGGGCGGCCGCGCCGCGTGATCGCGGGCCGCCCAGGGCCAGCGCGCCCTCCTCGAAAGCGCCCGTCCCGACCCCGAGTTCGAAGCGCCCGCCGCTGATCAGGTCGAGGGTGGCCGCCTGTTCGGCGAGCATCGACGGCCGCCGCAGCGGCATGGTCGCGATTCCCGAGTACAGCGTGATCCGGTTGGTCGCCGCCAGTGCCGGTCCCAGGACCCCGAAGGCGTCCCCGTGCTCGGGGGCGTACGGATGATCCTGAATGCCCACCAGATCCAGGCCCTCGTCCTCGGCCGCCCTCGTCATATCCAGTACATCCGCCAGCGCGGTTGCCACGGGCGGGATAGAGATGCCGAACCGCACTCCCATCTGGCCTCCTGAGCTGGGCTGACAACTGAGCTAGATCTTTTCCCAGACCGTCCGAAAGCCGGGTATTTCGGACACTCCGCGTGTCTGATTCCCGGGCGAGTCGCGTTGCGGGCCGCCCGCGATCGGCCGCGCCCCGCGCAGTTGCCGTGCGCGGGTGGAGGTTCCGCGTCCGGACGCGGGTTCGCCGGGCGCGCGCACCCGCGCCCGGACACGCAGTCGCCGGGATGCACGCCGCTGTGCCGGACATCGATCGCTCCATGCGCTGCCCTGCCCGGGATCGCCGTCGTCGTGGTGTGAGCGAGCATTCGGGCGTGTTACGGCGGGGCGGCCCCCGCCTCGACGGGCCGGGCCGGGCTTCGGCGCGCCCGAGGCGGGCACGGGCCGCTACCATCCGCTTGTGAGTGCGAGATCGGCCGATACGTCGGGTTCTGCCGGCACCGGGCGCATGCGGGCGCGGGACGTGGACCGCGTGAACGTCCGGGCGCGGCTCGACGCCGCCTACGAGGAGGGGCAGCTCGGGGCGGCCGAGTATCACGACCGGTCCGAACGAGCCAGGGATGCAAGAACACTGGGCGAACTCGACCGGCTCGTCGCCGATCTGCAGGCCACCCCGGGCGCGACCCAGACGCGGGTGCCCACCGCGCGGCCGAGCCGGCGCGGCAGCGGGTATCCGCCGCGGACCCGCGCGCGGGACGAGGACCGGGCCGCCGCCTGCGCGCTGCTCGACGCGGCGCTCGGGGACGGGCAGCTGCGCGCGGCGGATCACCGCGCGCTCACCGAACTCGCCGGCGAGGCCAAGAGCCTGGGTGAGCTGGCCGACCTCACCGACGACCTCCAGCGCCCGGTCGGCACCCCGGCCGATGCCCGGCCGCCGACGTCGGTGCGCGGCTACTTGTTTCCGGTCGCCATGGTGACGGTCAGCCTCGTCGCGGCGGTCGGCGCGTTCGTGTGGGCGCATCAGCCCGAGACCCCGCCCGCGCCGCCGCCGGCGGTGGAGCTGGGCGCGATCACGCCGAAGATCATCGGGACGCCGAACTTCACGACCGGCGCGGGCATCGCGCAGTTCCGAGACGACTACCGCGCCAAGTTCGGCACCACCCTGGTGGACGAGGTGTCCTTCTTCGAGGCGCACATCTCGGTGACGCAGTCGCCGCAGCCGAATCGGATGGCCAAGTACACCTATCGCAGCGGCTTCGAATTGAGCACCGCGCCCGCGGTTCGGCAAACCACCACCGCGACAGCGGATCTGGCCGAGATCGACACCGCGGCGCTGGACAAGCTGCTGGCCGAGGCCCCCGCACTGCTGAAGGTCGAGAACGGCGCGGTCACCCATATCGGGTTCGAGCCGCAGCGCGGCGGCCCACCGGTGCTCAGCGTCTACGTGGACAACTCCTTCGAGGAGCGCGGCAATCTGACGGCCACCCCCGCCGGTGCGATCCTGCGGACATCCCCTTTCAAGGGTTAGGCGAGGCGACGATGGTTTCTCAGCATTCCGGCCTGCGGGTCCGTGACTCCGATCGGGTCGACGCCTGCTCGCTGCTCGATTCCGCCCGTGCCGCAGGCGAATTGAGTGAATCCGAACATACCCAGCGCACCGCCGCCGCGATGCGAGCGCGCACCTTCGGCGATCTCGACGCGCTCATCTCCGATCTCCAGATTCCGCGAAACCTGGTGGACGCCCCGCTGATTCGGCCCGAACGGCGACTGCCGCGGCGGCGCTGGATCGCGGCCGCGGGCACGGTGGCGGTGGCCGCGCTGCTCGGCTCGTTCTTCGGCTGGGTGAGCGAACCGGATCCGCCGCGCACCGCGCGCACCGACGGCACCACCGGTCAGGGCTTCGGCAGCTTCCTCGCCGCCTACCGGGCCGAGTACGGGGACTCCCCGGTCGACGACGTGACGCTGTACCCGGACTACGTGCGGGTGGACCGGCCGATCGAGGGCAATCGGTCCGAGGACCTGACCTACCGCGACGGCCGTTTCGGCAACTCCTCGACCGGTTCGCGCAGCGGCAGTACCGAATCGTTCCAGCTCACCGATATCGACGTGCGGGCGATCGCCGCGATCCTGGCGGGCGCGCCGCAGACCCTGCGCGTGCCCGGCGGCGCGATCAGTCATGTCTCTATCCACCGTTCGCCCGGCGCGACCGATCAGAGCCCGGTGGTGACCGTCTACGTCACCGACGGCACGCAGCAGGGGCATATGGACATCGGCTTCTCCGGTGAACCGCGCGAGGTGTTCCCCGAAGACGGGAAGTGAGCCCGGGGCGCGCAGCCCGATGACGCCGGCCGGGTGGTCCGCCCCGGCTCGCGGACCCCGGTCTACCCGGGCGCGCTCACCCCGAGCGCGTCGAAAGTTGCGCGTCCTTCGATCACAATCCGGACCCGAACCCTGGTTAGAGACCGTTCGGTATGCACACAATGGCACTCGGCCCGGCGTCCCGGGATTTTTTTCGAGCCCGGGAATACATCTCCGAAGCCGCTCGTTGGTGCAGATCAGACACAAGTTGAGCGAGTTCGACTCAAGTTAGAGTTGCATCCGATAGACAATCGATGCAGGATTGAGCTGACCACGCTCAGTGTTGCTGTGGACCATGCCCCGCCGTACCGCGGGAGCGAGGTCCAGTGGCATGGACGCAGGTAATCAACTAGGAGGAAACACCATGGCTCGTGCGGTCGGTATCGACCTCGGGACCACGAACTCGGTCATCGCCGTTCTCGAAGGCGGTGAGCCGGTAGTCGTCGCCAACTCGGAGGGTTCGCGCACCACCCCGTCGATCGTCGCCTTCGCCAAGAACGGCGAGGTTCTCGTGGGTCAGCCCGCGAAGAACCAGGCGGTCACCAACGTCGATCGCACGATTCGGTCGGTCAAGCGCCACATGGGCGAGGACTGGACCGTCGAGATCGACGGCAAGAAGTACACCCCGCAGGAGATCTCCGCGCGCACGCTGATGAAGCTGAAGCGCGACGCCGAGGCGTACCTCGGTGAGGAGATCACCGACGCGGTCATCACCGTCCCCGCCTACTTCGAGGACGCGCAGCGCCAGGCGACCAAGGAAGCCGGCCAGATCGCGGGCCTCAACGTCCTGCGCATCGTCAACGAGCCCACCGCGGCGGCGCTGGCGTACGGCCTGGACAAGGGCGACAAGGAACAGTCCATCCTGGTCTTCGACCTCGGTGGCGGCACGTTCGACGTCTCGCTGCTCGACATCGGCGAGGGCGTCGTCGAGGTCCGCGCGACCTCCGGCGACAACCACCTCGGTGGCGACGACTGGGACGAGCGCGTCGTGACCTGGCTGGTCGACAAGTTCAAGGCGTCCTCGGGCATCGACCTGACCAAGGACAAGATGGCCCTGCAGCGCCTGCGTGAGGCCGCGGAGAAGGCCAAGATCGAACTGTCGTCCTCGCAGTCGACCTCGATCAACCTGCCCTACATCACGGTCGACGCGGACAAGAACCCGCTGTTCCTCGACGAGCAGCTGACCCGCGCCGAGTTCCAGAAGATCACCGCTGATCTGCTGGACCGCACCCGCAAGCCCTTCCAGTCCGTCATCAAGGACGCGGGCATCGCCGTCGGCGACATCGATCACGTTGTCCTCGTTGGTGGTTCGACCCGTATGCCCGCCGTGTCGGAGCTGGTCAAGGAACTGACCGGCGGCCGTGAGCCCAACAAGGGCGTGAACCCGGACGAGGTCGTCGCCGTCGGCGCCGCCCTGCAGGCCGGCGTGCTCAAGGGCGAGGTCAAGGACGTCCTGCTGCTCGATGTCACCCCGCTGTCGCTGGGCATCGAGACCAAGGGCGGCGTGATGACCAAGCTCATCGAGCGCAACACCACGATCCCGACCAAGCGGTCCGAGACCTTCACCACGGCCGACGACAATCAGCCGTCCGTGCAGATCCAGGTCTTCCAGGGTGAGCGCGAAATCGCTTCGCACAACAAGCTGCTCGGCTCCTTCGAGCTGACCGGCATCCCGCCGGCCCCGCGTGGCGTGCCGCAGATCGAGGTCATCTTCGACATCGACGCCAACGGCATCGTGCACGTGACCGCGCGTGACAAGGGCACCAACAAGGAAAACACGATCAAGATCCAGGACGGCTCCGGTCTGTCCAAGGAAGAGATCGATCGCATGGTCAAGGACGCCGAGGCGCACGCCTCGGAGGACAAGGCCCGTCGCGAAGAGGCCGAGACCCGCAACCAGGCCGAGTCGCTGGTGCACCAGACCGAGAAGTTCATCAAGGACAACGAGGACAAGGTCCCGGCCGACATCAAGACCAAGGTCGAGGCGGCCATCGCCGAGGCGAACGAGGCGCTCAAGGGCACCGACATCGCGGTCATCAAGTCCGCGGTGGAGAAGCTCGCGACCGAGTCGCAGGCGCTGGGCCAGGCCATCTACGATGCCTCGGCGCAGGAGCAGGGCGCTTCGGCCAACGGCCAGGGCGCGCCCGACGCCGATGACACCGTCGTCGATGCCGAGGTCGTCGAGGAGCCGGAGAAGAAGTGACGAATCCGAACCCGGAGCAGGAACCGAATACGGTCTCGGGTGAGGTAGGCGAGGCCGCGGCGGAGGAATTCGCCGCGGCTTCGGCCGCAGATGCGCTCGCCGAGGACTCCCTCGCCGACGCCATCAGCGCCGAACTCGCCGAGCGCACCTCGGACCTGCAGCGGCTCACCGCCGAATACGCCAACTACCGCCGCCGCGTCGAGCGTGACCGTCAGGCCACCATCGACAACGCGAAAGCGACCATCGTGAGCGAATTGCTCCCGGTGCTGGACGATCTCGACCGGGCGCGCGCGCACGGCGATCTCGAGAACGGCCCGCTCAAGTCGGTGGCCGACAAGCTGGTCACCGCCCTGCAGAAGCAGGGGCTACAGGACTTCGGTTCGGAGGGCGAGCCTTTCGACCCGACCCTGCACGAGGCCGTGCAGCACGAAGGTTCCGGGCACGACCCGGTACTCGGCATGGTCATGCGCAAGGGCTACCGCTTCGGCGATCGCGTTCTGCGGCACGCACTGGTCGGTGTCACCGACTCGGTGGCGGATCTGAACGGCGCCGGCGCGCCGGACTCGGCGAACGGCGGTCCCGATGCCGCTGGCGTCGAGTAATACGACAGCGACCCCGACCGGGGTCCGGACACCGGTTCCGGTGTCGATCGAATCGAAAGGAGGGGATGCCCGGTGAATCGGGAGTGGCTCGAGAAGGACTTCTACAAGGAGCTGGGTATCGCCTCCGGCGCGACCCCCGAAGAGATCAAGAAGGCGTACCGCAAGCTCGCCCGTGACCTGCACCCGGACAAGAACCCGGGTGACGCGAAGGCCGAGGAGCGGTTCAAGACCGTCAGCGAGGCGCACGCCGTGCTGTCGGATCCGGATAAGCGCAAGGAGTACGACGAAGCGCGAAAGCTCTTCGCCAGCGGCGGTTTCGGCCGCGGCGGCTTCTCGCCCGGCGGTGGTTACAGCCAGGGCGGCGGCGGTTTCTCCGGCGACTTCAATCTCGGCGATATCTTCGGCGGGGCGCAGCCCGGTGGCGCCGACGGCGGACTGGGCGACATCCTCGGTGGTTTGTTCAACCGGGGCGGAACCCGCACCTCGTCCCGGCCGCGCCGCGGCAGCGACGTGGAAACCGAGACGACGCTGGGCTTCCGCGAGGCCGCCCAGGGCGTGACGGTGCCGCTGCGCATGACCAGCCCGGCCGCGTGCACCACCTGTCACGGCAGTGGCGCCAAGCCCGGCACCAGTCCGCGAGTGTGCCCGCACTGCAACGGAACCGGCGTGGTCAGCCGGAACCAGGGTGCGTTCGGGTTCAGCGAGCCGTGCGACGACTGCCGGGGCACCGGGTCGATCATCGACGATCCGTGCGTCGACTGCCGGGGCGCGGGCATCCAGAATCGGACCCGCACCATCACGGTGCGTATCCCCCCGGGTGTGCGCGACGGACAGCGGATTCGGCTGGCGGGCCAGGGCGAAGCGGGTCTGCGGGGCGCGCCCCCGGGGGATCTGTTCGTCACCGTGCACGTCAGCCAGGACAAGGTTTTCGGCCGCAATGGCGACGATCTGACCCTGGTGCTGCCGGTCAGCTACAGCGAACTGGTGCTGGGGACAACGGTTTCCGTGCCGACGCTGGAGGGCCGGGTCGGCGTCAAGGTGCCCCCGGGCACCGCCGACGGCCGCACCCTGCGCGTGCGCGGGCGCGGTGTGTCCAAGCGCGACGGCGGCGCCGGCGATCTGCTCGTCACCGTCAAGGTCGCGATACCGCAGAAGCTGGACGATGATGCCACCGAGGCGCTGCGGCGCTACGCGGAGGCGGAGAAGACCAGTGGCTTCGATCCGCGTGCTGGATGGGCAGGTGCGTAATGAGTCATGATCCGAAGAAGGCCACCGAGGCGCAGTACTTCCTGATCTCGGTGGCGGCGCAGCTGGCGGGCATGCACGCCCAGACGCTGCGCACCTATGACCGCCTGGGTCTGGTGTCGCCGCAACGCACTTCCGGCGGCGGCCGGCGCTACTCGGACCGGGATGTGCAGCTGCTGCGCGAGGTGCAGCGGCTGTCCCAGGACGAGGGCGTCAACCTGGCGGGCATCAAACGGATCATCGAGCTCACCAATCAGGTGGAAGAGCTACAGCAGCGGGTCGCCGAACTCGGTGCGGAGGTGGAGCGGTTGCGGGCGGGCTACCGGCCGGACCTGACTCCGCCGCAGCGCAGTACGGCCCTGGTGGTGTGGCAGCCCCGCCATCGACGGAATCTCCCGTAGCGGAGGTTCGGCAGCGACAGGCAGCGTCCCGGATTCCGGGGCGCTGCTTTTGTTTCGGGCGGGGGTGCCGGGTGGTGTTCGCACTGATGCGGTTTGTTGCAGGCAATGTGCTGAATTTGGTTGTGTGCGGCAAACAATGGTGTTGCGGGGGATGCGGGGTGGCGCCGGGGGTTTCGGAGTAATACATTTAGACCGGTCGGTTGGGAATTTGTGAATTTTGCTGGATTTGTCGTGAGCGACTTGGGGATTTCGGAACCGTCAGGGTTGCGGTGGGGTCGCTCGTTTTCTGAGTCTTGCAAAACGGATCACGCATGGTCGATGGGTGAAAACCCGTGTCGCACGGCGTTTCCTAGTTGATCAGTCTGTTTTCTGGGGAGATTGCTCGCCTTTGCCTGGTTTTCAGGGAATTGCAGGGGTGTGTTTGAAAGGTCCCGTTCCGTTGCTGGCAAACCTCGCCTACACTTGCTCACCAACGGCTGCTGTCGAGTGTCCCGCAGCACTGCACTCGCCGGATTCGCCTGTGTTCGAGTGCGAAATGGGGTTGTGACACAAATGGATTCGCGGACCGTCGCATTGATAAGAACGACGTTCAAGGCGGTTGCTGCGGAGGACGGCGGCCCCGAAAAACTCGCTCGATCTTTCTACGCCATCCTCTTCACCGATTACCCACAGGTGCGGGACTTCTTCCCCGCGGCCCTGGACGCCCAGCGCGACCGCCTCGTCAAGGCCATCGCCTACGTGGTGGACAGGCTGGAGGAGCCGGACAAGCTCCTGCCCTTCCTCGCGCAACTGGGCCGCGACCATCGCAAGTACGGCGTCGTCGCCGAACACTATGCGGCGGTGGCCAAATCGCTGAAGACCGCGATGCAGGCGTACGCGGGCACCGAGATGTGGACCGACGAGGTAGAACAGGCCTGGGATGCCGGGCTCGGCGTCATCGCCGACACCATGATCGGCGCCGCGGATTCCGAGAGCACCCCGCCGGTGTGGACCGGCACCGTGATCGAGCATCGCGAAGTGCTGCGCAATCTCTCCATCGTGCGCCTGCAACTGGACCAGCCCATGCAGTACGCGGCCGGCCAGTACATGAGCGTGCAGGTGCCCTCCCGCCCCCGGATGTGGCGCTATCTCTCACCCGCGATTCCCTCGAATCCCAGCGGCGAGATCGAGTTCCACATCCGCGGCGTCACCGGCGGCTGGGTGAGCCCCGCGATGGTCGGCCACACGAAGGTCGGCGAACGCTGGCTGATCGGCTCCCCCCTCGGCGGCCTCGGCGTCCCCCGCAACACCCGCCGCAAGATGCTGATGGTCGGCTGCGGCACCGGCATAGCTCCCCTACGTGCCCAGCTGATGGCCATGACCCAGCGCCGCTCGAACCCGAAGGTCGACATCTTCGTAGGCGGCCACTACCCCTGCGACCTCTACGACCTCGAGGTCCTGAGCCAACTGGCCCAGGCCAACAAGTGGCTGACGGTCCACCCCGTCACCGAAAGCGAAGAAAATCCCTGGTGGCACTTCGACACCTCGACGGAGGAGCCGAAGGAGTACCCCGGCCTGGAACCCCGCCGGGTGGGCCAGATAGGAAAGATAGTGGCAAGTTTCGGCGCCTGGGAAGATCGCGACGTCCAAATAGTAGGCGCCCCGTCGATGGTCCAAACAACGAAGTTCCGCCTGATGGCAGCCGGGATCTCGACGAAAAACATCCGCCACGATCCCCTGTTCTAACGCGGGTCCCCCAAAACCCCCGCGCCGCTGTCGTACGACTGGCAGCGGCGCGGGTTCACCAAATTTCCTCTGGGAACGGTCTCGACTTCCTGCATTCCAACTCTGTGGAGGTCCGCGCTACCGCCACCCGGCAAGTTCGGCTACAGCCCTTGCGGCAGAAGCGATTCCGTAGCGAGCCGCCCAGCACGACTCTCGGATCTCGTTGAGTTCCAGGGTCTGGCCGGACAGCTCGGCTTGCGCAGGGCTCGGATGCGCATGCACCGCAATCGCGTTCACCGCCAAAATCGCGGACTGCAGAACAAAGAAGTCGAAGTTCGATTCGTCCGCTTCGAGGGCGTCCGCTTCCTCCTGGAAGTCGTCGAGAACCCGGGCCAGTTCGTCCTCGTCGGATTCGGCGATGGCTGCTCTCCAGGCCAGCTCCAGCACGTGCGAGAAGTGCTCCTTATCTCGCGATGGACGGCCCGAAGTTCTTCGCCCCGCACGGCAGAGACGTGGATGAGGGCTTTCAGGCTCCGATCCTGCTCAGCTAGGCCGCAGTACCGCCACCTAGCAGCAGGAGTCGAGGCGCGGAGCGCAGATCCGATACCCTGTGCCATCGATCAGTCACCAGTCGCCACTGATCAGTCGGAGCCAACGGTCCTCGAGTGCCGCGTCTGGGATTACGGCCGCAAAGTCATGATCGACGACAGATAGCACCGCGTCCCGAGTGCTGCTGGCGCTGATCCCCGCGACCTGATTCAGCAGACGCATGAAGCCGATTGGTTTCAAGCTGGATTGACCACCATTATCTCGCAGATATCCGACCAGGTCACTGAATGTGATTTTGTTTTCAATCAGGGATCGTATAGATGCTTCAAATTCGATCTGACTTAGATGGGCCGACTCGTCCCGGAGATAGTCTTCGTCGGTTAGTGTGCGTTTCACTATGAGATACTTGTACTCGTCCTCGATAATGGCGAGTATGCTGTCGCCGGATGTCGATGCAACCGTCAGATCAGGGCCGCCGAATGCACGAGAAATTCTCGAAGGTAGATCTTGTCCGATGGAATCCGATACGAATATCCAACCACGTTCTCTAAATGCCGGGAGCGGTAGGCGCAGGAGAAATTTGTGCCCTGGGCTGCAAGTTTCAAAATCGTTCCATATCGAGTCCAGCTGATTCATGGCATTACGGTCGGAAATTTCGACTGTCGCGGTTGGCTTGATCTCGTATCCGGAGGTTTCGCGAATCATTCGCAATGAAGGCGCTTTGACGGGAGCTTCTCCGCAGATGCCGATACCAATCGATTGCAGCCTATCATGTAGATCCGTGTAAACGCTGTCTTGTTCAGTCACCATGACCTCCCGCAAAACCTTGATACGCGCTGAATCACCAATCTCCCCAGCCCGTGTAATGGAAGTGATGATCTCCATCGGGTTTATTAATGGCTTGATACCGAAAGAAGTCCTCCTTATAGAGGTCTCCCGATCCTGGTGACGCCTTGGTATTCTCCCATCCAAAGTTGACCATATCCTGCGGCTGGTCAGGTTTCGGCATGCCCGCGTGAAAGTGTGGAAGCGTCGGGCACGCGTACCAGAGCGTTCAGCTATGGATCGCTGCGCGTTTCGCGTGACCGCGGTGCGCGGTCTCGGCGATCAGGCTGTAGTACGAAGAAGCTTCGGGGACTTGGCGGACCGCGGGGTCAGAAAGCCTCGTAGCGGATGTTTTCCAGCGGAGTGCCGGTGTCGACCAGGATGTCGACCGTCGTCTCCACGGCCGTCGTTCCGCCGCAGACCAGGATCTGCTGGTGACTCAGGGGGGCGAAGCGGGAGACCGCCGCGGCCAGGGGGCCGGGGACCAGCTCCTCGGGGTGGAAGCCTATGTCCACGCGGCACTGGTCGTACCAGGGGTCGGGGTGAGCGGGGTCCGTGTCGGAGTCGACCACGGGAACTATTGTCAGCCAAGGGAGTTCGTTGCCGAGCAGGGCCAGCATGTCGGCGGCGTAGAGGTCGCGGGGGTAGCGGGCGCCGACGAACAGGTGGGTGCGGGGCGGGTGGGGGCGGCGGGTCAGGTCCAGGAGGAGGGCGCGCAGGGGAGCCAGGCCTACACCGTCGGCGACCAGGATCAGTTCCGCGGCGGCCTCGTGGACCGCGAGCCAGCCGGCGGGAGCGGTGATCCGCCACTCGTCGCCCGCGCGGGTGTCGGTCACCAGGGAACCGCTGCACCAGCCCCCGGGGACCGCACGGACATGGAACTCCAGCTTGCCGTCCAGGGACGGCGGAAGCGCGGAATACAGGCGGCGCACCATGTTCGGGTGCTGCGGGGTGCGGACCTCCACCGACTGGCCGGGGGCGAAGGGCACGAACTCGCCGATCAGGCGGACCACCGTCGTGTCCTCGCGCAGGCGGTGCACGCCGACCACGGTGGCGGTCCATTCGGTCACCGGGCCGAGGGGGATCTCACCGGTCTGGTCGGGGTCGAGGGTCACCGCACACTCCTGATCGTTCCACTACCGAACTGGTAAACAGCTGTCCTGCAAGGGCATTCGCCCGCAGTGACCGGACTACACCGGATCGGTGCTGATATTGCGCTCCGGCGTGCCGACCGCCATCAGCGCCCGTCTGGTGTCGGCGATCATGCGCGCCGACCCGGCGATCTGAATCTGCCGGTCCTCCCAGGCGCCGAAACTCGCCACCACCGCGCCCAGGTTACCGATCAGCCGCCGATGCATGCCGAACGGCGGATCCGCGGGCGCGTGGGGATGCCACCACGGGTTGGTTTCGTTCTCGCACACCGGAATAACGGTCAACCACGGGTTGCTCTGCGAGAGCTGCCAGAGGTTCTCCACATCGTAGAGGTCGCAGGGATAGCGCCCGCCCATGAACAGGTGCACGCGCGGATTGATGCCGCGCCTGCCCATCTCGATCAACTGCGCCCGGATCGGCGCGATGCCGGTGCCGGAACTGATCATCAGCACATCGCGGCGGCTGCGCAGATCCACGTGCAGCCCGCCCAGTGGCGCCGCGATCATCCAGCGATCGCCCACCTCGGTCTCGTTGACGATGGCGGGACTCACCCAGCCGGTGCGCACCTTGCGCACGTGGAACTCGATCTCCCCGTACGGGTTGGTCGGAATGGCCGGTGACAAGTATCGCCACATCTTGGGCCGCTGCGGAATGGCGATCGGCACGTACTGGCCCGCCTGATACGGGATCGGGGTGTCCGACTGCAGCCGCACGATGGCCAGGTCGTCCACCACCCGGCGGTGCCCGACCACGGTGGCCTCCCAATAGGGCTGGGACTTATCGGAATTGGCGCCGATCGCCATGGACGCCGAGATCAGGATGGTGATGTCCTGCCACCCCTGCTCCAGCTCGCGGCTCCAATACCCGGTGCCGTTGTAGCTGCGGAACGCCGCCAGCAGCGCCCGGCCCGCCATGTCGTAGTGGGCGGCCTCCACACCGTACTTGCGGTGGTCGCGCGCGAGTTGCTCCAGGAAGCGCTGTGCCCGGTCCCAGTCCTCGAGATTGTCCAGCACGAACTGGATGGCCGTCATCAGCCGCTTGGGCTGCATGTCCATGGCGGAAGGAAAGAGTTCCCGCAAGCCGGGAATCTCTGCGAAGAGGTGACCGTAGAACGCGCTGATCAGCCGTTCGGGCCCGTGCGGTGCCTCTACGACTGTCCGGAAGTTTGCGCGGACCAGCGCTGCCGAACGCGCATCCACGACGTCGAACATTCCTTTCGTGTGCTGTACCCCGGACGCACCCGGTTCCAGGGCGCCCTCCGCGTCAAGTATCCCTGAAAAAACGGTGGTCGCACGGATATAGCCGGAGCAGGCCAATTTGTGTAACCCGAGGTTCAGATGACGAGCACCGTCTTACCACGCGCACCGGAGGCGCCGATAACATCGGGTGCTCCCTCCAGCGGCGGGGTGGCGTCGATCGGCACCACCAGATCGCCGTTGCCCACGTCCCGCAGCAGCTCCCGCAATTCCGGTGCGCCACCGGAGGATTCGAAATCCCCGCCGCGAATGCCGCGCCCCTTCAGATCGGCGCCCCCGGCGGACCCGACGGTGGTGTAGGCCGCGCCGCCGTCCCGCACCAGCGCCGCGTTCGCGCCGAATCCGGCCGGATCGCTCACCAGATCGAAGAGCACGTCGACCCCGCCGGGTGTGCTCATTCGCACGGAATCGGCGACCGACAGCGGGCTCGATTGCTCCCGGGTGGGCGAATCGCCGACCGGGATCCGCCCGTAGTCGACCACCTCGGCCGCGCCCAGGCGAATCATCCGATCGGTGTCGTCGGGCCGGGCGGTGGCGATGACGTGCGCGCCCGCCAGCGCGGCCAATTGCACCAGGTAGGACCCCACCCCGCCGGACGCGCCGACCACCAGCACCCGCTGCCCGGCGGCGAGCTGCGCGGCGTGCACCAGATCCAGGGCGGTGATCCCCGCGGTCGGCAGGGCCGCGGCCTGGATGGAGGTCACCGAATCGGGCACCTTGGCGATGATCGAGGTGGCCGGGACCACGATGTACTCGGCGAAGGTCCCGTGCCCCACCGGCGGAATCAGGAACTTGCCGACCACCCGGTCGCCGACGCCGAAGTCCTCGATGCCCGCGCCCACCGAGGAGATGACCCCCGCGCCGTCCACGCCGGGGATCATCGGGAACTCGTGCGGCAGCTTGCCGTCCAGGAAACCGTCGATGAGGCGCTTGTCGAACGGGTTGACCCCGGCGGCGTCGAGCTGGATCTGCAGGGTCCCGGGCCCGGCCTCGGGGGTCGGCATCTCGGTGACCTCGGCCCTGCCGCCGAACTCACGAACCACGATCGCGCGCATTGCTGCTCCATTCGTTCGGGGTGTATTCCGAGCCGAGCATGGGACGAGCGGGTGATGCGTCGACGAACGGCCTCATCGTAGGCCGATATGCCCCGTGTGCACCGTGATTCGGGCCAATCGGCCCGCCGCGCGGCGAGTAGCGTGAGGGGGCAGTGCGGCGGGGCCTGAAAATATTGAACTTGAGCGGAACAGACTCAACTTCTACTGCGTTGAAACCGGCAAAGCAATCAGTAGGAAAGGGGACTTGTGGACTCGTTCAATCCCACCACCAAGACTCAGGCGGCCCTGACCGCCGCCCTGGGGGCGGCCTCGGCGGCCGGCAATCCGGAGATCCGGCCCGCGCACCTGCTCGTGGCGCTGCTGGATCAGACCGATGGCATCGCCGCGCCGCTGCTCAAGGCCGTGGGCGTCGACCCCGCGACGGTGCGGGGCGAGGCACAGGACATCGTCGACCGTTTGCCCCGGGCCTCCGGCGCGACCACCACCCCGAATCTGGGGCGCGAGGCGCTCGCCGCGGTCACCGCCTCCCAGCGGCTGGCCACCGAGATGGGAGACGAATACGTCTCCACCGAACACCTCATGGTCGGCCTGGCCGCCGGTGACTCGGACGTCTCGCAGCTGCTGCTGAAGTACGGCGCGACCGCGGACACCCTGCGCGAGGCGTTCACCGCCGTGCGGGGCAACGCCCGCGTCACCACCGCCGATCCCGAGGGCAGCTACCAGGCGCTGGAGAAGTACTCCACCGACCTGACCGCCCAGGCGCGCGAGGGCAAACTCGACCCGGTCATCGGGCGCGACAACGAGATTCGGCGCGTGGTGCAGGTCCTGTCGCGGCGCACCAAGAACAACCCGGTGCTCATCGGCGAACCCGGCGTCGGCAAGACCGCCATCGTGGAGGGCCTGGCCCAGCGCATCATCGCCGGGGACGTGCCCGAATCGCTGCGCGGCAAGAAGCTGGTGTCGCTGGATCTGGGCGCGATGGTCGCGGGCGCGAAGTACCGCGGCGAGTTCGAGGAGCGGTTGAAGGCGGTGCTGGAGGAGATCAAATCCAGTGCGGGCCAAGTCATCACGTTCATCGACGAGCTGCACACGATCGTCGGCGCGGGCGCGACCGGCGAATCCGCCATGGACGCCGGCAACATGATCAAGCCGATGCTCGCGCGCGGGGAACTGCGCCTGGTCGGCGCGACCACCCTCGACGAATACCGCCAGCACATCGAGAAGGATCCGGCCCTCGAACGCCGGTTCCAGCAGGTGCTGGTCGGCGAGCCGTCGGTGGCCGACACCGTCGGCATCCTGCGCGGGCTCAACGAGCGGTACGAGGTGCACCACGGCGTGCGCATCACCGACTCGGCGCTGGTCGCCGCCGCGACGCTCTCGGATCGGTACATCACCTCGCGCTTCCTGCCGGACAAGGCCATCGACCTGGTCGACGAGGCCGCCTCCCGGCTGCGCATGGAGATCGATTCGCGCCCGGTGGAGATCGACGAGGTCGAACGCGCGGTGCGCCGGCTGGAGATCGAGGAGGTCGCCCTCGCCAAGGAGACCGACGAGGCGTCCAAGGCCCGGCTCGAGAAGCTGCGTTCCGAACTCGCCGACGACCGCGAGGTCCTGAACCAGCTCATGACCCGCTGGCAGAACGAGAAGCAGGCCATCGATTCGGTGCGCGTGCTCAAGGAGCAGTTGGAGACCCTGCGCGGGGAATCCGAGCGCGCCGAGCGCGACGGTGATCTGGGCACGGCCGCCGAACTCCGCTACGGGCGAATTCCCGCGCTGGAGAAGGAACTCGACGCGGCCGAGGCCAAAGCCGGTGTCGCCGCCGACGGTGAGGTCATGCTCAAGGAGGAGGTCGGGCCGGACGACATCGCCGAGGTGGTCTCGGCGTGGACCGGTATTCCGGTCGGCCGCATGCTCGAGGGCGAGACGCAGAAGCTGCTCCGCATGGAGGAGGAGCTCGAGCGGCGCGTCATCGGTCAGCGCGAACCCGTGCGGGCGGTGTCCGACGCGGTGCGCCGGGCGCGCGCCGGGGTCGCCGATCCGAACCGGCCCACCGGCTCGTTCCTGTTCGTCGGCCCGACCGGCGTCGGCAAGACCGAGCTCGCGAAAGCCTTGGCGGACTTCCTGTTCGACGACGAACGCGCCATGGTGCGCATCGACATGAGCGAGTACTCCGAGAAGCACTCGGTGGCCCGGCTCGTCGGCGCGCCCCCCGGCTACGTCGGCTACGACCAGGGCGGTCAGCTGACCGAGGCGGTGCGCAGGCGGCCGTACACCGTGGTGCTCTTCGACGAGATCGAGAAGGCGCATCCCGATGTGTTCGACATCCTGCTGCAGGTGCTGGACGAAGGGCGGCTCACCGACAGTCAGGGCCGCACGGTCGACTTCCGCAACACCATCCTGATTCTCACCTCGAATCTGGGCGCGGGCGGTTCGCAGGAGATGGTCATGAACGCGATTCGCGCCGCGTTCAAACCGGAATTCCTGAACCGGCTCGACGATGTCGTGATGTTCCATCCGCTGGACGAGGAACAGCTCGAGGGCATCGTCGACATCCAGCTGGAGCAGTTGCAGAAGCGGCTGGCCCAGCGTCGCCTGAACCTGGACGTGTCCGATTCGGCCCGTTTCTGGCTGGCCGTGCGCGGTTACGATCCGGCCTACGGCGCGCGCCCGCTGCGCAGGCTCATCCAGCAGTCCATCGGCGACACCCTCGCCAAGGAGCTGCTGGCCGGCGAGGTCAAGGACGGTGACACGGTCAAGGTGAACGTGAGTTCGGACGGCGATCACCTCATCGTGGGCAGGTAATCGCGGATCTCGGCCGGGCGGTGCAAGAGCACACCGCTCGGTCGAGTTCGCGGCTGCGGAGAGCTCGGCAGCCTAGGCTGGAGGTCATGACGAATCCGAGCGATCCGTGGGCGCGGCGGCCCGACGTGAGCCCGGGGGAGGGACCGACCGAGAAGATGGCGCCCGCCCCGGGGCAGGTCGGGCACACTTCCGATCCCGCGGACGCGTACGGGCCGACCGAGTATTTCGGAGTGCCGCCGGGTCCGGAGGCCACCCGCGTGATCCCGCCGCACGACGCGGGCTGGGGCGGGTACGAACAAGGTGCGGGGTACGAACCGACGGCCGCCTACCAGGCCGGAGCCGGGTACGCGCCGACGAGCACCTACGACACCGCGGGCGGCTACGTCCCGCAACCGCCGCCGAACTACCCGGGCGGCCCGGGCGCGCCGGGCGGTTATCCGCCCGCCGGATTCCCGCGCCCGCCCGCCCCCGAGCCGCCGCGCAGAACCGGGCTGTGGATCGGGCTCGGACTGGCCGCCCTCGCGGGCATCGCGGTCATCGGCGTGGCGGTGGGAGTGCTCCTGGCCAACCGGAACACGCCCGAGTCGCCCACCGCCGCCGGAACCACCGCGGCCCCCACCTTCGTTTTCCCCAGCAAGCCGAACACCTCGTCGCAACCGCTGCCCAGCGGCGTGCCGCAGATCCCCGGCCTGGGCGACATCGATTCGCTCGGTGCGAATATGGGCACCATCGCCGCCAATGACGGCACCACCCTCACCATGACTACGCTGGCCGGCACTACGGTGACCGTGCACACCGACGAAGAGACACAGGTGATTTCGCTCGGCAGCACGAAGGTGGCGGATCTGCCGGTGGGTGAGATGGTCATGGTGCAGGGCGACAAGGGCGCCGACGGCTCGATCCAGGCCACGATCATCATCAGCACCTCCCTCCCCGGCGGGCCACGGTGAGCAGGTCCATTTCGGTTGTTTTCGAAGCTCGCAGCGCAGGGCGAAAATGGCAGAGCGTACCGGGCAATCTCCCGCCCGGCTGGATAGGGTAGGCGGCGATGACGGCTATATGGTTCGGGTTGGCGGCGATCGCGCTGGTGGGTGCGATCGTGCTGCTCTATTTCGATCGGCTGCAACGGCAGCGGACCGGTCACGTGCGCCAGGTCTGGGCGAAAACCCAGGGGTACACCTATGTTTCGGTGGAACCCTCGCTGGCCTCCACCTGGCGGCGCGGCGCGCTGGCCAAACTCGGCTACCTGTCCGCGGTGGACGTGGTCTCCGGCAATCGCAAGGGCGAGAAGTTCGTGCTCTTCGATCTGGAGGACGCCGCCACGCTGGTCGCGGTGCGCCGGCAGATCGGCTCGGACATCGACATCGACCTGCGCGTGAAGACCGCGCCCCCGCCCAAGGATCACGATCTCGAACTGCTCGGCGCGATCGGGGACCGCGTGGTGTTCGCCACCAACCCCGACATCGCCCGGCACGCGGTGGATCAGCGCATGGTGGCGTTCATCGAATCGCTGCCCGACTCCGTGCAACAGCTGTGGAGCGAGGGCAATTGGACCCTGGGCATGCTGCCGGTCGGGTCGGTCGCCAAGGATTGGGAGACCGCCATCGACGCGGTGCTGCGGCTCTCGGGCCTGCTGCACGTGCTGCCGCCGGTCATCAATTCCGAGCGCGGTCGCGACGAACTGCCCGAGCCCGGCAATTCGCGCCCGCTGCCCGAGGACGACGACTACGACGGCTATGACGCCGACGGCGACTACGAGCCCGAGCGCACCCGCCCGGCCCGCGAGGCGAGCCCGCTGGTCGGCGACATCGCCGGGGGCGAGAACGAGGCCGAGGAAGCCGAATCCTGGCGTCCCGCACTGAAAGTGGTGCCGGATCCGCGCAATCGCCCGCGCCGCAACTGGCCGCCGGCCGCCGAGGATGCCGCCGCGGGCCGGCTCGACGACGACGAGTTCGACGACCGCCGCCCGGACGAGGACGACGACGATTGGCAGGGCAGCGCGGACCGGCGCGAACCGGCCGAACCCGAGGAGGGCTGGCGCCGCGACCAGGGCCGCAGCGCCCCGCCCGGCGGTCCCTTCCACCCGGGCTTCCGCCCGTATCAGGGTCCCGCGCCGCGGTGACCGATCCCGCTCGCATCGATGCTGCCGTCGTGACTCGTCACGGCGGCAGCGGTGTTTTCGCGGCCGGGCGCGCCGCCGGGTTCTCGCCCGGTCACGACGGTGTTTTCGCGCCCAGCCCCGCCCGCGACACACCGGGGAGATCGGGGTTCGGCCATTTGCGCGTGTACTGCCCGCGCCCGAGCGCGGCAGGCACCACAATGGTGGCGCACCACCGGTCATCGCCGACCGTGTCCGCCGAGATGTACCGATGATGGGCGATCGATGACCGACAGTTCTCCCGTTTCGCGCCTGCCCGGCGCTCATCGGCCGGTGGCCCTGGTCACCGGGCCGACCTCCGGAATCGGCAAGGCGTACGCCACCCGGCTCGCTTCGCTCGGCTACGACCTGGTGCTGGTGGCGCGGGACGAGCAGCGGCTGGCGGCGCTGGCCCACGAGGTGGAGGTGCGCTTCGGGGCCCGCGCACAGGTGCTGCCCGCCGATCTGGCCCGCGCGCAGGATCGGGACAGGGTGGCGGCGCGGCTGGCCGAAGGCGTCGAATTCCTGGTCAACAACGCGGGTTTCGGGTTCTCCGAGGAGTTCTGGACGCTGTCCCCCGAAGCCCTGCAGTCCCAGCTCGATGTGAACGTCACCGCCGTCGTGCAGCTGACCCGCGCGGCCGTTCCGCCCATGCTGCACGCGGCGAACGGCACGGTGGTGAATGTGGCCAGTATCGCCGGGCTGATACCCGGGAGGGGTTCGACCTACTCGGCCTCCAAGGCGTACGTCGTATCCTTCTCGCAAGGGCTGGCGGGCGGGCTGGCCGGGACCGGCGTCCGGGTGCAGGCATTGTGCCCGGGTCTGGTCCACACCGAATTCCACGAGCGAGCCGGGTTACAGACGCGTTCGCTGCCGCGAGCACTGTGGCTCGACGTGGACGAGGTGGTAGCCGGCTCGTTGCGTGATCTGGAGAAAGCCCGGGTGCTCAGCGTGCCCGGAGCGCAGTACAAAACGATTGCTGCGGTTGCCGGACTGATCCCGAGGTCCCTGGTGACCCGCCTGAATCGGGGCCTGTTCAACGCACGCGGAAGGACATAGACACAGCAATGCAGGTAACGACGACCGACCGGGACAGACTGGCCGAACTCGTGCGCGCCCTCGCGGTGGTGCACGGCAAGGTCACCCTGTCCTCGGGCAAGGAAGCCGACTACTACGTGGACCTGCGCCGGGCCACACTGCATCACGAGGCGGCGCCGCTGATCGGCAAACTGCTGCGTGAACTGGTCGCGGACTGGGATTTCGAATCGGTCGGCGGACTCACCATGGGCGCGGACCCGGTGGCGGCGGCGGTGCTGCACGCGCCCGGCCGGCCCATCAACGCGTTCGTGGTGCGCAAGGCGGCCAAGGCGCACGGCATGCAGCGCCAGATCGAGGGCCCGGACGTCGTCGGTAAGCGGGTGCTTGTGGTGGAAGACACCACGACCACCGGCAACTCCCCGGTCACCGCCGTGCGCGCGCTGCGCGAGGCGGGCGCGATCGTGGTGGGCGTGGCTACCGTGGTGGATCGGGAAACCGGTGCTGACCAGGTGATCGCGGCCGAGGGGCTGGAGTATCGGTCCATTCTGGACCTGAAAGACCTTGCGCTGGGGTAAACAAGATCTTGCTCTGGGCTGAACCGGTGCTCTGGGTTAGCCTGGGTACTGGTCTTCTGTCCGACAACGTGGTCGAACAATGTGTTGCGAAGGGTCGTGTGAGTCACCAGTGGTGAGCATTGCAATCAACAAGGGCAATCAGAATGTTGCGATGCTCGGCATCGGTGCCTATCGACCCACCCGCATTGTCAGCAACGACGAAGTGTGCGAGAAGCTCGATTCCACCGACGAGTGGATCTACGAACGCAGCGGCATCCGCAATCGCCGTTGGGTGAGCGGCGAGGAGTCGCTGCGTTCGATGGCGGTCGCCGCGGGTGAGCGCGCCATCAAGAACAGCGGCATCGATCGCTCCAAGATCGGCGCGCTGATCCTGGCCACCTCGACCTGGCCCGAGATCACCCCGCACGGCGGCCCGACGGTCGCCTCGGATCTGGGCATCAACGGCATTCCGGCCTTCGACCTGGTCTCGGGCTGCGGCGGTTTCGGCTACGGCCTGGGCGTCGCCTCGGATCTGGTGCGCGCCGGTTCCGCCGAATACGTGCTACTCATCGGTGCCGAGACCATGTCGTTCTCGCTCGACCCCGAGGACCGCGGCACCGCCTTCATCTTCGGTGACGGCGCGGGCGCGGTCATCGTGGGCCCGAGCGAGGAGAACGGCATCTCCCCGACGGTCTGGGGCAGTGACGGCGAGAACGCCTCGGCCATCGGCCAGAACTACAACATCCTCGAAATGATGGATCGCGCAGAGGAATTCCAGCACAAGGATCCCGCGACCGATCCGGTCGGCCGCATGCTGCTGCGCATGGAGGGCCCGCGCGTCTTCCGCTGGGCCGCGGTCACGCTGCCGCGCGCGCTGTCCTCCGCGGTCGAGGCGGCCGGGGTGTCCAAGGACGACATCGAGGTCTTCGTCCCGCACCAGGCCAACGCCCGCATCAACGAGCTCATGCGCAAGAACCTCGGCCTGCCCGACGATCTGCCCATGGCCAACGACATCGAGAACACCGGCAACACCTCGGCGGCCTCGATCCCGCTGGCCATCGAGGAAATGCTGGTCACCGGCAAGGCCAAGGGCGGTCAGCTCGCGCTGCTGCTCGGTTTCGGCGCGGGCCTGACCTACGCCGGCCAGGTCGCGGTGCTGCCCCCGGCCCCGGCCGAGCCCTCCTTCTGATGCCCAGGCCCTTCCGCGCCGCCTTCGTCGGCGCGGCCGCGGTGACGGTGTTCGGCGCCGTCACCGGCCGGGACAAGCTGCAGTGGATCGCCAAGCCGCTGCTCATGCCGCTGCTGGCGGCGGACGTGGCGACCAACGACGACGGGCTGCCCGCCGTCGAGCGCACGGTGCTGCTCGGCGCGCTGGCCGCCGCGACCGTGGGCGACGTCCTGCTCATCGAACCCGACGACGACCGCCGATTGATCGCGGGCGCTTCGTCTTTCGCCGTCATGCAGACCGGGTACTCGTGGCTGTGGTGGCGGCACGGTGCGCGGCCCAAGGCGGCCATCGCCGGGCAGCGCCTGGGCGCGTGGCTCGGCGCGGCCGCGCTCATGCGGGCCAAGGCCCCGGCCGTGGCGATTCCGCTCACCGCCTACGGTGCGACGCTGGGAACGGCGGCGACCCTGGCGTCGGATCCGGATCTGGCACCCGGCGCGAAAAATGTTGCGGGCCTGAATATTCCGGGCGCGCACCCGCGCACCCGCCTGGGCGTCGGCGCGCTGCTGTTCACCGTCTCCGACGGCCTGATCGTGCTGCGCAAGATCTTCGCCCGCACCCCGCGCTCGCGCCGGGTGACCGAGGGTGTCATCCTCGGCACCTACGCCACGGCGCAATATCTGCTGGCCGACCCCCGCGCCCACGTGCGCGGGTAGTGAGTCGAAACCCCCGGGACGGCAAGAGCTTCCGAGCGGGGTGACGCGGTCCAAGTGCCTGTGCCCGATCGGACGGACAGGCGCGAACAGTCCCGCGGCAGCGGACGCCGTCGGGCGTCGAGGCAGGTCGCGTCCATCGAGTCGGCCACGGCTCATATCGAGCGGTGCGTCAGGGCAGGTGGTGGAGCAGGGTCCTGCCCTCGTCGCCCGACCACCAGGCGGTGTGGCCGAGAAAGTAGTGGGTGTAGGCGATTTCGGCGTTCTCGGGGTTGCCGCCGGGTACGACGCCGAGGAAGTAGTCGATCTCGGAGAGCTCGTATTCGGCGTGCACCAGGGGGACCAGGTCGCGCAGGGCGTACATCTCGTAGCCGGTCAGGGTGCGCACGCTCGTGTAGCCGTCGAGCAGGGCTCGCACCTGATCGGGGCGGGGCCGGGCCGGGCCGCCCGTGCGCAGGGAGATCCAGTCGACGGCGCAGCGCTCGATCGCCACCGCCAGGTCGTGGACGGCGGTCGTGCGGTCGCAGAGGCCGAAATCCAGTACGGTGGAAGGCTTCTCGTGTTCCCAGAGCAGGTTGGTGCCGTGCCAGTCGTTGTGCGTCCACAGCGGGGAGAGATGTTCGAGGACGGTGCGCAGGCGATGGTGGAAGGGCAGGTGCAGGCGCTCCACATCGGCGCGCCAGTCCCGGGCGGCGAGGAAATCGGCCAGGGCCGGGTGGTCGGCCGCGTAGCGCTCCATCGCCGTCATCGGGTCGGCCGCGGAGAAGATGGTGAAGCTCGCCAGTAGCGGGCGCGGCGGTCGCGCGGGGGCGTCGTATCCCCGTGCGGCCAGGTGCAATTCGGCCAGCGCGCGACCGGCCGCGGTGGCCTGTTCGAGCGAGAGATACGGGGTCCAGGAGAAGGTTCCGCAGTACAGGTCCGCGCCGGCGCCGAGTTCCTGTACCTCATAGGTGAATTCACCGTGCTCGCGGGTGAGCGCGATACGCGGAACGGGGATTCCCCGCGCGCGCAGGTGGTTCATGAAGCCGTGTTCCTCGGCGAGCGCGGTCGCGTCGCGCAGGGCCCGGGGCAGGCGTTTGACTATGAGTGGGCGGCCGTCGGCGGTCCGGACCCGAGCGGTCGCGGACAACGGCCGGGGACTGTGCCATTCGAGCGCCGCGCCGGGCGCCAGGTCGATGTCGGGGGACAGGACCGCCGCGACTTCGAGGGAGGTCAGCGGCGGCCAGTCGGGGGCGACCAGCGGATCCGAGCCCATGCCGAAGACGCGGTCGTCCGTCATCGAGTCAGGCCCTTCGTCGTTCCAGCGCCACGAGGATTCCGGTCACCGCCGCCGCCGACAGGAACGCGAACGCGGAGGCCGAGGTCCACCATGTGGCGTGAATGCCGGTGGCGTCCTGCACCCTGGTCCAGAAGCCGACCCACCAGCTGATCGAACCCGGGTTGATGAGCTGGTACACCACGAAGCCGATCACCCACGGCAGCAGCATGAGCGGGCGGGCGGGCGCGTGCTGGGTGAGGTCCCAGGTGTGGCGGCCGCGGCCGAAGAAGTAGTCGACGATCAGCACCGCGCTGAGCGGGACGAAGACCGAGCCGATCAGGTACAGGAAGTTCGCGTAGCCGCTGAAATCGCGCACCGGCAGCGCCAGCAGCGTGACCAGGACGCCGACGCCCAGGGCGAGAACGCGGCGGTCCACCTTGGGCAGCAGGTTCTGGATGGACATGGCGGTGGAGTACACGTTGGCGAAGGACTGATCGGTCTCGCGCAGCACCAGCACCGCGAAGAAGGCCCAGCCCGCCGCCACCCCGAGCAGGGTGTCGAAGATCTTGGACGGATCGCCGCCCGCCTGCAGGATGGCGAGAATGCCGAGCAGGTAGCACCAGAACTGCGCCACCGAATAGCCGATGACGGTGGCGGCGCCCGCGGTGCGGGCGGTGCGCGAGTGCCGGGTGTAGTCCGCGGCCAGCGGGACGAAGGACACCGAGACCGCCAGGGTGGTGTCCACGGCGGGGAAGAATCCGCTCCAGCTGGATCCGGTGACCTCCGGAATCGGTTGCCGCAGTAGCTGAACGGTGAAGTAGATCAGGGCGATGCCCACCGCGACCGAGACGTACTTGCGCAGGATGTGCAGCACCCGCAGCGGCCAGATGGCCATGACGGTGGAGAGCGCACCGGCCGCGAAGATCACCAGGGCGTGCGGCACCTTGTCGTCGGTGAGTGCGGCGATGCCCAGCGCGATGACGGTGAGTTCGTAGACGCCCCAGCCGACGCACTGCACGATGTTGGCCACCGTGGGGACGTAGGACAGCCTGGTCCCGAACAGTCCGCGCAACACCGCCATGGCCGGCGCACCGGTCCGGGTGCCCACCATGCCGGTGCCGGCGACCATGGCGATGCCGGCCACGGTGCCGAGCAGGGTGGCCAGCAAAGCCCCCGCGATCGGCAACGGCGGATGGCCGGTGGGGAACAGCACGTAGGCCGCGCCGCTGAAACCGATCAGGCTGACGCCGAGATTCAGCCAGAAGGCCGCCTGGTCGCTGAAGCTCAGCGTGCGCGGCGGCTCGGTGTCGAGCAGCAGCGGCGCTTCCTGGCGGTCGGGCGGTGTAGCGGTACTCATGGGTCGTGATGCTACGGGGCATTGCGGGCAAAACGGTCAGCTAGCTCCCGACATACCGGGCCGTCAGAGGCAGAGCATTATGCGGTCGCGATTGCGGGGATCCACGCGGATCGACAGGGTGCCGCCCACCGCGATCAGCGGGCGAACCATCGGCTCCACGTCGAACACGATGCGCCCCCGGTAGGTCTCCGAACCCGGCACCACCAACTCCAGGTCGATCTGGGTCAGCTCGGTGCAGTGGTCGGTGCGGCGCAGCGGATGCACCGCCTCGATGTTGGCCCAGCCTTCGAGTCCGTGCCGCAGCAGTTTGCGATCCTCGCGAGAAGGGCGCTGCGCCAGCAACATCGCCACGCCGAGGAAACAGCCGAACAATCCGACCAGGGCGACGACCTGCAACGCCACCGTGCCGGGCGGGGTGCGGGGCAGCAGCCACGCGAGCCAGACGGCGAGGGTGATCAGGTACAGGGCGGTCACGCCGAGCACGGTGCGTATGACGCGCGCGTGGTCCATGGGAACCTCCACCACGGCTGCTGGAACTCCAGGATAGTCCCGGTGTTCGCCGCCGGTGCCGGATCGGGCCGCCGCGCGCCGGAGTGCGGCGCGGTCGTTATCTACGACAGAGTGCCGTAGTGCCACAGGGGAATTGGCGCTGCCTGTGTCGGTGGACCCGGCTCGGGACCGTACCGGGTCGGCCGCCGTTCGGTGCTCGGGTCCGGCTCGTAGCGGCACGCGGAAATCAGGCTCGCGAATGACGGGTGGGAGTCGCGCCGTATCGGTGCGCTGCGACCCGGCACGGCCTACGGCGCGGTGCGCAGCGCGGTGAGGGCGTCCAGATCCAGCGGAATGCTCAACCCGTCGAGTTCGAGCGTCACCCGGCCGGTGTGCTCGCCGGTCTGTGCGTATCGGCCGCCCTCCAGCCGGTGGGTGCGCAGGCGCACCGCGCCGTCGATGTCGAGCAGCCAGTACTCGGCGATGCCGCTTTCGGCGTACTCGGTCATCTTCATGATCCGATCGGTGCGCCGGGAGCCGGGGGAGATGATCTCGATGGCCGCCAGCACATCCGCGGGCGCGACCCGGTCGGCGTGCGCGGCCCCGGCCGGACCGCCCACCACCAGCACGTCGGGCACCCGCACGGTCGGCGGCGTGCCGTCGTCGATCACCAATTCGATACGCGCCAGCGCCGCCACCGAGCGCGGCAGCGCCGGTTCCAGCTGGGCGGCCAGCCGCCACACGGCCAGTTGGTGGCGCGGGGGCTGCGGTGACACCACCAGCACGCCGTCCACGAGCTCGCGGCACCGGCCGCGCTCGAGCTCGGGCAGCGCGGACCATTCGCCGAGGGTCAATAGGTGATCAGGCCAGGACGCAACCGTTTTCAGCGCTGCTGTAGTAGTCGGGCGCACCATGGGACCAGTCTTCCACGCCCGGCAACCGCGCAGCGATGTTTCACCCCTTCAACCGCAGAACCGCGAGCACCCGGCGGTGGTGCAGATCCGAGGGCGGTAGCTCCAGCTTCGTGAAGATGTTTCCGATGTGCTTCTCCACCGCGCGCTCGGTCACCGTGAGGGCGTGCGCCAGCGCGGAATTGGACAGACCCTGGGCCATCAGTTCGAGCACCTCGCGTTCGCGCGGGGTGAGCCGGGCCAGTGAATCCTGTTGCCGTGCCGCGCCCATGAGCTGGCTCACCACTTCCGGATCGAGCGCGGTGCCGCCGGTCGCGACCCGCTGCAGGGCGTCGATGAAGTCGCCGATATCGGCCACCCGATCCTTGAGCAGGTAGCCGACCCCGCCCGCGCCCGCGGCGAGAAGTTCGGTGGCGTAGCGGGTTTCGATCCACTGCGAGAACACCAGTACCCCGGTGTCCGGATGGCTGCGGCGCAACTCCAGGGCGGCGAGCAGACCCTCGTCGGTGAAGGTCGGCGGCATCCGCACGTCCACCACGGCTACTTCCGGGCGATGCTCGATCACGGCCGCGCGCAGCGCCGCCCCGTCGCCGACCGCGGCCACCACCCGATGGCCGCGCTCGGCGAGCAGGGCGACGAGCCCGTCCCGCAGGATCGCGTTGTCCTCGGCGACGACCACCCGCAATTCGGCCGGGGCCGGGGAATTCGCGCTGCTCACGGTCTCTCTCCTCTCGGTGCGGTCCCGCGGATCACCGCGCGCCCTCGTGCCGCCGTGGCCCGTCGCGTCACTGTGGCCCATCGAGCGGCAGGACCAGGGTGACCACGGTGGGCCCGCCGATCGGACTGTCGACGGCGAGGGTGCCGTCCACCGCCAGGGCGCGCGCGGCCAGCCCGGCCAGTCCACCGCCGACGGTGCGCTCCCCGCCGTTGATCACCGGTTGCAGCGCGCCGCCACCCCCGTTGTCCCGGACGCTGACCGCGACCCGATCGTTTCCGGTCGGCAGCACCGCGACCCAGATCCGGTTCGCGCCAGCGTGTTTGGCGACATTCGTGAGCAGTTCGGCGACCGAGAAGTACGCGATGGACTCGATGGCCGGGCTGGGCCGGCGCGGCAGCAGCACCCGCAGTTCCACCGGGATGGCCGAGCGTGCCGCCAGGGTCTCCAGCGCCGCCTCCAGCCCGAGTTCCAGTGCGGGCGGGTGGATTCCGCGCACCAGCTCGCGCAGTTCGGTCAGCGCCTCCTTGGATCCGGCGCGGGCCTGTGCGATGAGTTCGCTCGCTTCGCCGCCGGTGGCCAGGCGCTCCTCGGCGCGGCCGAGCATCATGGCGATGCTGACCAGGCGCGCCTGGGTGCCGTCGTGCAGATCGCGCTCGAGGCGGCGCAGGGTGGCGGCGGCGTCGTCCACGGCGGCGCGGCGGCTCTGCCGGAGTTCGGCCATCCGCCGATCCCGGGCGGTCGGGGTGAGCAGCCAGCGCGCGAACAGCCGGTGCGGCAGGCAGACCAGGCGAATCAGCCAGGGCAGGGCGAAGCAGAGGACGATGCCCACCGCGGACAGCGCCAGATTGCGCGGCCAGGTGTCGAAGTAGAAATCTCGGATCTGCAGGATCGAATGATGTTCCACCCCATCGGCATCCACGTTGACCGGATGGAACAGCGCCCAGGGGATGGGGGAGATCGCGGTGAACACCGTCATCGCCACCACGACCAGCGTCAGGTAGCCCACCACCACGCCGAGCGCGCCCTGCACGAGCATGAATGCCAGCGCGCGCCAGGAAACCTGATCGGTGAACGCGCTGCGCAGCCAGCCCAGCAGGCCCGGCCGGCCCACGAAGGTCGGTGGCTCGGGCAGGTCGTTGTCCAGCAGCACCCGATGCAATCCGCGATAGACGTGCCCCCAGATCCGGCCGCCGAGAATGACCGCCGCCAGGAGCGGAATGCCGATCAGGAAGATCGAGAGATAGCCCGCGCCACCCATTCCGAAGAACAGGTAGGTGGCCGCGGCGCAGTCCAGGACGAAGACCACGACGAGGTAGAACAGTTCCTTCCAGGTCCGCAGGCGGAACGGGGCGAGCAGCACCGTGCGCCACAGCGGTTCCGGGGCGGCGGCGTCCGGCGGCGGTCCGGCGGGCGGGGTGTTCGTCGAATCGGGCATATCGAGTACCAGGGTAGGCAGCGCGGCGGTTTCGCTCATCACATCATCGTGGTCGCGCGGGGTGGGTGCGGGCGATGGAGCAGACCCGTAAATGCGGGGTGTGGACAGCACCACCACCTAGCATCATGCCCATGAGCTACGAGTATCCGCCGCCGGGCAACCCGCCTCCGCCGCAGCCCGGGTACTACGGCGCCCCGCCGCCGGACCATCCGCAGTCCACCACCGTGCTGATCCTGGGCATCCTGAGTCTGGTGCTGTGCCAGCTGCTCGGGCCGGTCGCCTGGGTGATGGGCAAGCGGGTGCGCGACGAGATCGACGCCTCGCACGGGACCGTCGGCGGTCGCGGCATGGTGAACGCGGGCTACATCTGCGGCATCGTGGCCACCTGCCTGCTCGGGCTGGGTCTGCTGGTGGTCGTGCTGGCCGTCGTGATCGGCGCTTTCGCCGGCACCACGAACTAGGCACGCGCTCACCGCGCCGCCGAAATACGATGGTGCGGTGAGTTACCCGCCCTACGGCTATCCCGTGTACCCGCACTACGGTCCACCGCCGGACCATCCGCAGGCCACCACCATCATGGTGCTCGGCATTCTGAGTCTGGTGCTGTGCCAGCTCCTGGGGCCGGTCGCCTGGATCATGGGCGCGCGGGCGCGCAAGGAGATCGACTACTCCGGCGGCCAGCTCGGCGGGCGCGGCAACGTGCAGGTCGGCTACATCTGCGGAATCATCTCCACCTGCATCATGGGGCTGTTGATTCTCTTCTACGGTGGCGTGATCCTGTACGCGGTCCTGTCCACCGACTCCGGCACCTACTGACCCGCGGGGGAGCGCACCGGGCGGTCACTACGATGGCCGGGTGAGTTCCGCCCCGACAGCCGACGATCCACTCGCCCCCGGTCCGACCGAATGGGGCGAGCATCCGCACGGCGTCGGGCCCTGGCGGGCGGAGTTCGGCTCCGAACCGCCGGCCGACCCGCGCCTGGACCCCGAGCTGCTCGCCGACGGTGACCGCCGCAACGTGGTCGACGCCTACCGGTACTGGACCCGCGAGGCGATCGTCGCCGATCTGGACACGCGCCGGCATCGGTTCCACGTGGCCATCGAGAACTTCGGCCACGACGCCAACATCGGCACGGTCGTGCGCACCGCCAACGCCTTCGGCGCGGCCGCCGTCCATATCGTCGGCCGCAAGCGCTGGAATCGGCGCGGGGCCATGGTGACCGACCGCTACCAGCACATCCACCATCACGCCGATACCGCGGAGCTGCTCGAATACGCTGCCGCCCAAGGTCTTACGGTCGTCGCGGTGGACAACGTCCCGGGCTCGGTGCCGCTCGAGACCGCCGAGCTGCCGCGCGACTGCCTGCTGCTGTTCGGCCAGGAGGGTCCCGGCGTCACCGACGCCGCCAAACACGCGGCCCGGCTCACCGTCTCCATCGCCCAGTTCGGGTCCACCCGCAGCATCAACGCCGGCGTCGCGGCGGGCATCGCCATGCACGCCTGGGTCCGGCAGCACGCGGACCTGACCGACGCCTGGTAGCCGCGCCGGATCACGCGTCGGCACGTCCTGTCCCACGACGGCCGCGCCGCGGCCCGACTTTTCCGCCGCGCGACCGCTGCCACCGGCCGAACAGCGGGCGCGAGCCGGAAAGTGGTAACAAATCAGCCACATGGCGGGCTGTCCGGCTGGCACGATATGTCCATGACTTCGCGGACCGGGCGTAATACCGAGTCGAGCGCTGCTTTGTGGGCCGAGCGCGCCGATCTGGCGGAGTCGGCGATCGTCGCGCGGCATCTGCGCCCGCTGTGGGCGATTCCGGGGACGACGCTGGGGGTGGTGGGCTGGCCCGCCACCAAGCGCGAGCGCGCCTTCATGTTCTGGCACTACTGGTGGCAGGCGCACCTGATCGACTGCGCGGTCGACGCGGCCAATCGCGCGCCGACCCCGATTCGGCGGCGGCGGATCTCGACCATCGCGCAGGGGATGCGGACACGCAATCTCACGGGGTGGACCAACAACTACTACGACGACATGGCGTGGCTGGCCATCGCACTCGAGCGTGCCGAGCGCACCCAGGGCATCACCGAGGTGCGCGGCGGGCTGCTCGCGCTGGAGAAGGATCTGTACACCGGCTTCGAACCGCAGTTCGGCGCGGTGCCGTGGCGGCGCGGGTCGGACTATTTCAACGCCCCTGCGAACGGACCGGTCGGCATCGCCATGGCCCGGCTCGGGCGCTACACCCGCGCCCAGGAGATCTCCGACTGGCTCGATCACACCCTGCGGGACAAGGACTCCGGCCTGATCGTGGACGGGATCCACCTCCCCTCGGGCGAGATCGAGACGCCCACCTACAGCTACTGCCAGGGCGTGGTGCTCGGCCTCGAAACCGAATTGGCCGTGCACACCGGCGAACCCAGGCACGTGGACCGCGCGGTGCGCCTGCTCGCGGCCATCGAGGAACATCTCGTGGCGGGCGGCGTGGTCGCCGGCGACGGCGGCGGGGACGGCGGGCTGTTCAACGGGATCCTGATCCGCTACCTGGCCCTGATGGCGCTCATGCTGCCGGGGGAGGAGCAGGCGCAGGTGAACGCGCGGCGCGGGGCGGCGGCGATCGTGTGCCGCTCGGCCGTCGCGGCCTGGGAGAACCGCCTCGACGTGGACGGGAATCCGCTGTTCGGAGCCGACTGGCGGCAGCCGGCGCGACTACCGCGCATCTCCGGTGCGGGCATGCTCGAGGGCGGCTCCATCACGGCCTCGCGCACTCCCGAACGCGATCTGTCCGTACAGCTTTCGGGCTGGAAACTGATGGAAGCGGCACACGTCGTCTGCGCGGCGGGCTTCTGATTCGCGCGGGTCGTGGTCATCCACCGCGCGGACCGGTATCGGACGGTGCGTTTCAGGCCGTGTGGCGGTGCACCTGGGGGATGGGCTCGGTATCGCACTCGAGGTCGAAATCCTCGGCGGGACGGGCCATCTCCACGCGGTACTGGCGCACGCCCACGATGGTGCCGAGCACCAGGCCGACGATCAGGGTGCAGATCACCGCGGGCATCAGCCAGTCCATGCCCTCCAGGAAACCGCCGGCGTAGAAGCCGACCAGCAGCAGCACCGGGGCCCAGATGATCGCGCCGATCGTCGAGGCGACGGTGTAGCGGCGATGGTCCATCCCGGCCGCGCCCGCGACCAGCGGGCACAGCGTGCGCACCCACGGAATCCAGCGCGCGACAAGCACTGCCAAGAACCCGTGCCGGTGCAGTAGTTCGGCCACCCGGGTCAGGTTCCGGGTGTTGATGTACTTGCCGTTCTTTCGAGCCACCAGGTGATCCCCGGTTCTCTGCCCGATCACGTACCCGACCTGGTTGCCCGCGACGGCCGCGATCATCGCGCCGACCGAGAGCGCCCAGACGTGCGCCTCGCCGGTGCCGTGCGCGGCCAGCACGATGCCGGCCGTCAGCAGCATGGAGTCACCGGGCAGGAAGAGCCCGATGATCAGTGCGCACTCGAGGAATACGAAGGTCAGTACGACTGTCCAGACCAACACCGGTCCGGCCGTTTCGAGCGGTCCGAAACCGCCCATGGCGACGTTCATCGGGTGGGTGGACACCTTTTGGCTCAGTGATTCGACTTGTTCATGGTGACCGCGAACTCATCGGTATCGGCGGTCGCGTTCGAATCGTCCGTCGTATTGCGGTTCCGCAGGTTCCGGACCACCGCGCCGATGCCCGGCAGGATCGAGATGAACACGATCAGCAGGAAGATGGCCTCGATGTTCTTCCGGATGAACTCGACGTTGCCGAGGAAGTAGCCCAGCACCGTGATGCCGCCGCCCCACAGGATCGCGCCGACGATGTCGAAGGCGACGAACTTGCGGTAGTCCATCTTGGACACACCGGCCAGCACCGGCATGAACGTGCGCACGATGGGCACGAAGCGGGCCAGGATGATGGTCTTGGGACCGTGCTTCTCGAAGAACTCGTGCGTCTCGGTGACGTACTTCTTCTTGAAGAAGCGGCTGTCTTCCTTCTTGAAGATCGCCGGGCCGATGCCGCGGCCGATCCAGTACCCGGACTGGTCACCGAGGAACGCGACCAGGATGGTCAGCGGGACCAGCACCCAGATGTTGAGACCGGCGGGCGCGGGATCCTGCGCGGCCAGCATGCCGCCGGTGAACAGCAGCGAGTCGCCGGGGAGCAGTGGGAACAGCAGGCCGGTCTCGATGAAGACGATCGCCAGGATCGCGCCGAGCACAACTTTGCTCAGCCATGTCTCGGTGAGGAGATACATGGGATCGAGAATCTCGGGCATCGCGACGGTGGTCGTCACGGCATCGGATACGGCCAGCAAGGTCACGGCCACCACCCTACCGGTGATTGCTATGTCACACCGAACCTCGAAGCAACCTCACAAACTTGTCAGGTGTCCGG
The DNA here is from genome assembly GCF_040614455.1 of Nocardia sp. NPDC005978. Taxonomy (NCBI): domain Bacteria; kingdom Bacillati; phylum Actinomycetota; class Actinomycetes; order Mycobacteriales; family Nocardiaceae; genus Nocardia; species Nocardia sp. NPDC005978. The sequence continues at coordinate 7,717 of NZ_JBEXUS010000054.1, read as the reverse complement.
GACCTATTCCGAGGCAATTGCCAGGCGAAAAGCGGATTGGCTTAGTGTGTGGCCTGACAGAATTTGTTGTACACAGCACACCACAGTGGAGGTCATTGTGCCCATCGCGACTCCGGAGATCTACGCCGAGATGATTGCTCGGGCCAAGGAGAACTCCTTCGCGTTCCCCGCGATCAACTGCACGTCTTCCGAGACGATCAACGCCGCGATCAAGGGTTTCGCCGATGCCGGCAGTGACGGCATCATCCAGTTCTCCACCGGTGGCGCCGAATTCGGTTCCGGTCTGGGTGTCAAGAGCATGGTCACCGGTGCGGTGGCGCTCGCGGAGTTCGCGCACGTCGTGGCCGCCGAGTACGACATCACCATCGCGCTGCACACCGACCACTGCCCGAAGGACAAGCTGGACACCTTCGTCCGGCCGCTGATCGCCATTTCCGCCGATCGCGTCAAGTCCGGCCTGAACCCGCTGTTCCAGTCGCACATGTGGGACGGCTCGGCCATCCCGATCGACGAGAACCTCGAGATCGCCAAGGAACTGCTCAAGCAGTGCCATGCCGCGAACATCATCCTCGAGGTCGAGATCGGCGTCGTCGGCGGCGAAGAGGACGGCGTCGAGGCCGAGATCAACGACAAGCTCTACACCTCGCCCGAGGACTTCCAGAAGACCATCGACGCGCTGGGCGCGGGCGAGAACGGCAAGTACCTGCTGGCCGCCACCTTCGGCAACGTGCACGGTGTGTACAAGCCGGGCAACGTCGTGCTCAAGCCCGAGGTGCTCGCCGAGGGCCAGCGTGTGGCCGCGGCCAAGCTGGGCCTGGGCGCGGACGCGCAGCCGTTCGACTTCGTGTTCCACGGTGGTTCGGGCTCGCTGAAGTCCGAGATCGAGGATTCGCTGCGCTTCGGCGTGGTGAAGATGAACGTCGACACCGACACCCAGTACGCCTTCACCCGTCCGGTCGCCGGCCACATGTTCGGCAACTACGACGGCGTCCTCAAGATCGACGGTGAGGTCGGCAACAAGAAGGTCTACGACCCGCGCAGCTACCTCAAGAAGGCCGAAACCTCCATGGCCGCGCGCGTCTTCGAGGCGGCCCACGACCTGAAGTCGGCGGGCCGTTCCATCAGCGCCAAGTAAGGTAAGCCACGAAGCCGGAGAAAACTCCGGCGCAGTGAGCTGAGCGTGCCGCGGCTGCCCAGTGCTGCCGCGGCCGTTCGCTGTTATACGAGGTGCAGGGCAATGACTCTCGATGTGCGGGTCCTCGGACCTGTGCAGGTGCTGGTCGGCGGCCGTCCAGTGCTGGTCGGCGGCCCCAAGCCGCGCGCGCTGCTCGCGGCGCTGACCGTGAACCGGCGGCGCGCGGTGTCGTCGCAGGCGCTGGCGAACTACGTCTGGAACGACGATCCGCCGGATTCCTACCAGGCCAGCCTGCAGGTGTTCGTCTCCAATATTCGCAAGACGCTGCGCAACGCGGGCGTCGACTCGGTCGCCGTGCTGCGGACCGAGGCGTCCGGCTATCGCCTCGAGATCCCCGACGCGGATTGCGATCTCGGTCGTTTCGAGAGCATGCACCGGGCAGGCAAGGAAGCCGCCGCGATCGGCGATCACGCGGGCGCGGCCCGGTTGTACGCGAGCGCGCTGCAGGAATGGAGTGGTCGGGCGCTGGACGACCTGTCCGGGCTGTCCTTCGCCGGGGACTTCGCCACCGCCATGAACGAGGAGCGGCTGCTGGTCGCCTCCGCGCGCATCGACGCCGAGATCGCCTGCGGGAACGCGCGTTCGGTGATCGGTGAGCTGGTGTCGATGACCAACGCGCATCCCCTGCGCGAACCGCTGTGGGCGCAGCTCATCACCGCGCTCTACCTCTCCGATCGCCAGGCCGACGCGCTCGAGGCGTGCCGGCGCGTGCGCACGGTGCTCTCGGCCGAACTCGGCATCGATCCGGGTCCGGCCATCACCGCGCTGGAACAGCGGGTGCTGCGCCAGGAGCCGCTGCACACCGGAGCCATCGCCGAGATCGAGGCGCAGGCCAAGGCCATGACCGAGACGGTCACCGAGATGCCGCGGGCGATCCGGGCGGGGCAGCTGCGGACCGCGGACGGGCGGGCCGTTCCGATCGGCATCGGCGGCATCAAGATCGGGCGCATGGTCGACAACGACCTGATCCTGGACGATCCCAAGGCGAGCCGGTACCACGCGCACATCACCCCGAGCCGGGCCGGACTGCTCATCAAGGATCTGGGCTCGGCCAACGGCGTTTACATCAACGAGACGGCCATCGAGACCTCGGTGGTGCTCGCCGACGGCGACGCGATTCGCATCGGGTCCACGGTCTTCGTGTTCCACGCCGCGCGCTGAGCGGCGCCCGCGCCGGATCCTCGCGCGCACCGGGTGGTTCCGCGCGCCGATCTCGCCGGTGATCTTCCCCGGCGAGTACGGGTGCGTCGCGCGAAAAGGCGGGTAGGGTCGGTCGCCGGATGTGTCCGGTGAGTCCTATCGAAGGGTGACGCATGGCCAAGCGCATGCTGGCCGCCGTGGGCGCGGTGGTTGTCGGGGCCGGGATGCTGGTGTCCGCGAACTCCCCGCACGCCCTGGCCGATCCGGCGGAATCCGGTGCGGAGAAACGGATTCCCGGCATCGGGCCGTGCAAGTCCGATCCCGCACCGGTGCACGAGACGCTCGTGCCCGACCGGATGGAGATGCCCATCGCCTATCCGGTGGTCACCGTCGATCCGGGGCCGCCCAAGGAGAACACCACCCGGATCGCGATGGAGCTGCCCGCCGATCCGTGCGAGAACCCCTGCCCGGATCTCACCGACGCGCCCGCGGCCGCGCCCAGTCTCCAGGAGCAGCTCGGGATACCGCAGCTGATCCTCAAGCCGCAGCCCTTTCACTTCGCCTTCCCCGACCCGGATCCCGCGCCGATGCCGCCCGCGCCCGAGGCCGTGCAGCCGATCAGCGAGACCGCGCCGCAGTCCCCGGCCCGCGCCGTGCCGCGCGTCTCGCAGGTCCGCGAGGTGGCCAAGCTGACCGGGGCGAGCTCGATCAACCGCACAGACAAGCGCTGGCAGGTCGAGGGCACCGATCTGGGGATCATCTGGGAGAGCAAGCCGGGCGAGGTCGCCATCGCGTTCGGCGACTCGGTCGGCGACGACTTCCACCCGCCGGGCGGATTCGGCAACGACTGGCGCAGCAATCTGCTGGCCTTCAGCACCGATCGCGAACTCGGCGACGGGGTCACCATCGACCGCTTCGTGACCGACAGCCGGTGTCACGCTGTCGAATTGCTGACCAGCAAGAAGCTCGACAACATCGAGATCACCACGATTCCGACCTCCGGCTTCGCCATCGGGGACCGGCAGTACATGAGCTACATGTCGATTCGCACCTGGAACTCGATCCCGGGCACGTGGTTCACCAACTACGGCGGGCTGGCCTACTCCGACGACCACGGGCAGACCTGGGTCAAGGACGCGCACGCCAAGTGGGACAACATCTTCGGCGTCTCCAACTTCCAGGTGAGCGCCATGGTGCCCGAAGGCGACTACGTCTACATGTTCGGCACCCGCAACACCCGCCTCGGGGCGGTGGGGCTGGCGCGGGTGCCCAAGGATCAGGTGCTCAACACGACCGCGTACCAGTACTGGCGGGACGGCTCCTGGACGCCGGTCGGCGGGTACCAGGCCGCCTCGACCATCGTGGACGCCCCCGCGGCCGAGCTGTCGGTTAACTACGACGCGGACCGCAAGGTCTGGCAGATGAGCTATCTGGACACCGCCAAAGCGGCTCTGGTTGTGCGGGAGTCGGATTCGCCGCAGGGGGTGTGGTCGCCGAGCGCGGTGACGGTGACCGCCGCGCAGTTCCCGGAGCTGTACGGCGGATTCATTCATCCCTGGTCGACGGCTAACGATCTGTATTTCACCATGTCGACCTGGAACGACTACAACGTGTATCTGATGCACGTGCGGGTGGAGTAACCGCCGGTAGGAACGCGAAAGGGCGGAAGGCGCGAATGTGCTTTCCGCCCTGCGCTTTATGTCGCGGAAGATCGGACCGCCCGAATCCCGGCTCAAGTCGGGATCGGTGCGGAACTACTCCGCGAAGATCAGCCCCGCGCGGTGTTGGCGCCGGAGAGCCGAACCTCGGCCACGGCCCGCCCGAAGAGCTTCTTGCCCTCCGAGGTGGCGCCGAGAACGACGGTGGCCGAACCGCTTTCGGCGTCGACCGACTTGACCTTGCCGGTGAACTCCACGAACGTGGGTGCGGTCGGCTGGACGGCGACGAAGCCGGAGAACCGCACGCTGAACTTGCCCAGGGCGGCGGGGTCGCCGAGCCAGTCCACCAGGTAGCTCGCGGTCAGGCCCATCGTGAGCATGCCGTGCGCGACCACGGTCGGCAGGCCGACCAGCTCGGCGGCGGCGTCGCTGAAGTGGATGGGGTTCGGGTCGCCGGAGACGCCCGCGTAGTTGACCAGGTCGCCGCGGGTGAGCGGGATGCGCGAGGCCGGCAGTTCGGTTCCGGCGGTGAGGGTTTGCGCGGTGGGCACCGTGTGCACCGGCAGCGGCGCGGCGGGGGTGCGCAGTTCGCCGACTTCTTCCGGGGCCAGCAGGATGAGCCCGGACGGGTCCAGGGAGCCCTCGGCGTTCGAGTCGGTGACGTGGCCGTGCATGACCAGGCCCGAGACCATCTCGGCGGCGGCCGGATCGATCTCGACGCCGCAGCGGGCCACGATCGTGGTGGTCGCGACCAGGACCGGCAGGGCGTCGGCGTCGGTCAGCGTGACCTTGATGGTGATGAAGTCGTTGTCGCCGAAGATGCGGATGTTCTCCACGGCCACGTCCACCGACAGCAGATCGCCGCCCACGATGGGCCGGTGGTACTCGAAGATCTGATCGGTCTGCAGGATCTGCGACACGTCGTATTCGGTGAGCACCGTGCCGATGAGGCTGCGGGTGGTGGCCGCGCCGATCACCGACGCGAAGGTCGGGGAGGCGATCAGCCCCGCGTAGCCGAGCTTGTTCGCGTGCTCCTCGTGGTGATGGGCGGGGTGATCGTTGCGGACGGCACGCGCGAACTCGCGGATCTTCTCGCGACCGACGTCGTAGTGATCACGGACTCGAAAGTGCCGTCCGACCAGATCGGTGGCGGTGGCGACAGTCGCCTCGGCCGTCTCCGGCATGGTGTTCAGCTCCCTGCAATATCGAAACCTGATGGGCAGTGGCCGTTTCGGCGCACGCACGTCACCACGGCTGTACGAGCCGCCATGGCGCAGACAGAGCCGTAGTGGCTGGCCCAGACAATCCGAAGGATGCTACCGGGCTATTGGGCTACTGACCAGGTGTATGTGACGTTCGTCGCGGGTGGCGGCGCTCATACGCCCCCGCCCCACGAATAAGACATCGGCCCAACCCCCCACCCTGTAACGCCACCCCGGCCGCGCCCCAGCCCGCACCCCCTGAACTGCGTGAACCCCGATACCCCAGCATGCGACACCGCCGCCCCACGACCGGTACGCGCCGGTCGCCACGACCCACACGCGTTCGGCAACCAGGGCGCGGTGCGATCCGGACGCGGCGGTCACGTTGCCCGGGTATCGGCGCGCCGATACCGCCGATGCCATGAGCGCCGAGACCGCCGTGTTGTGCGTGGCGGGGGAACCACCAGGGCCGGTGGCCCGCTTTGGTGTGCGCTCAATTGAGGTGCGGTGGACGCCCGGAACATCCGCATACTGCCTGGTTGTCGGCGCGCGCCGACACCGCCGATGCCGTGTTGTGCGCCGCGCGTGAACCGCCGGGGTCGGCCGGCGCTCTGGATGCCTCGGGTATCGGAGATCGGAGCCCGCCGAGACTGCAGATGCCGTGCGCTGCGCGGCGGGGAACCGTCAGTGCCGGTGGGCCGCTCAGGTGTGCGCGCTCGGTTGATGCACGGCGTGGACGTCCCGAACGCCCGAACTCCGGCCCGCCACCGGGGTCGGTCCGCTGCTGCCGGTTGTTGTGCGGTGTGGCCGCTCCGGACGCCTCGCATGCTGCCGGGTATCAGTGCTTGTCGAGACCGCTGATGTCGTGCCGTGCGCGGCAGGGAACCGCCGGGGGCGGGTGGCCGCTTAGGTGTGCGCGCTCTCGGTTGATGTGTGGCGTGGACGTCCCGACCCGGTATCCCGGCCTGTCGCCGAGCAACACCTCCCGGCACGACTGCCGCCCGGCACCTGGGGTGCCGGGCGGCGGTTGTGGGCGGGGTTACTGCTGGCCGGTTGGCGGGTCGCAGACCTTCCAGCCGTCGTCGGTGTGCTGGAGGTCGAAGGTGCGGGCGGACTGTTTGCCCGGGTCGGCCTCGGTGTAGACCGTGGCCTGGGCCAGGGCGGCGTCGCCGGTGATCCGGATCGCGTCGACGCTGCGGACGACGGGGATGCTCTTCTGTTCCTTCGAGGTCTGGTAGACCCCGGCGAACTGCTCGGCCGAGATGTTCTTGTAGAAGTCGTGTTGCGCGCCGCAGGTGATGCCGCGCAGGGCATCGAGGTCGCCGTCGGACAGCGCGTCGGTGTAGGTCCCGATGGCCTGCTTGACCTTGCCCTCGGGCGAGTCGTCGCCCCCGCCGCCGAGGCCGATCACCGCCGCGATCACGGCGATCACCAGCACGATCACGCCGGCGCCGATGAGCAGCAGCTTCTTGTTCGGCCCGGCCTTATCGGACGCCTTGTCCTCGCCGCCGTCCGCGTTCGCGGCGGGAATCCGTTGCGGCGGAGCGACTTCGCCGCCGCCCGGGATCCGCTGCGGCGGCGCGACCCGTCCGGCATCCTGCGCGACCTTGTACACCTGGGTAGCGTCCTGGGAACCGCCGAAGCCCGGCGCGCCTCCCGGACCCTGCGGCTGGCCGCCCCCGTCCTGCGGCCCCTTCTGCAACTGCGCGCCGCCGGCAGCGCCCGCGAGCGCGCCCCCGCTTTGCTGTCCACCCGGCACGTTGGCGCCACCGGAGCCGGCCTGCGCGCCGCCGGGACCCTGCGGGCCTTGCCCGCCGCCCGGTCGTCCCTGCGGATTGCCTTGTGCGCCAAGGGGACCGCGCGGACCACCCTGGTTGCCGGGGCCTTGCTGCCCGCCTTGGCCACCGGGACCCTGTGGTCCGCCTTGGCCACCGGGGCCCGGCCGCCCGCCCGCGTTCTGCTGTGCGCCCTGGCCTTGCTGGCCGCCCTGCCCGCCGGGGGCTTGGGGCCCGCCCTGATTGCCGGGGCCGCCCTGAGCGCCGCCTGGTCCCTGTGGTCCGCCTTGGCCGCCGGGTCCCTGCGGGCCCTTGTGTAGCTGAGCGGCTCCTGCCGCGCCGGCTCCCGCCGCGCCGGCGAGCGCGGCGGCCGAACCCTGTTGCCCGCCTTGCACTCCCGGTCCACTCGGGTTGCCCTGGCCCTGTGCGCCGGGGCCGCCCGCCGCGCCGCCCGGACCCTGGGGTGCCGGTCGTCCCTGCGGATTGCCTTGCGGCCCTTGCGGTCCCGCCGGTTCGCCCTGGGGGCCGCCCGGACCCTGGGGGCCGCGAGCGTTCGGGCCGCCGGGACCCTGTGGCCCGCCGGGACCCTGGGGTGCGCCGGGACCTTGCGGTGCGCCGGGACCCTGGGGTGCGCCCGCCCCGACCCGCTGGGGGCCGGGCGGCATGGCGCGGGGGCCGCGGATCGGCTGGGCGGGGGTGGTCGGCTGCATGTCGGCCGGCGACGGGGCGGAGGCGGGGCGCGGCTGG